>FZLS01000046.1 GCA_900197625.1 Rhodobacteraceae bacterium Water-Bin34
CCACGCCAACGGGTTTGGAATCCGTTGTACTACCATTATACTACACCCTAATAAATCTTTTTAATTATAACCGACCGAGGAATTGAACCTCGGAAACCGTTGCAGCGGTTAGGCCTGTTACTGCAATAACGTAACCTATGAATTCCTGTCATCCGGCTATAATTAAAAAGACTTTAGTTTTCGTGGGAGGGACTTTCTCGAGTGCCCCTCCCCTTATCTACTTGTCTCGCTCGTAGCAACGCCTGAGTTTCCGTCGGTACCAGGTATTCATACCGACCTAAACGCCGGGGATCCACCGTGCTTAGGATTTTTAGACCTCTTCGACGTGATTGTCAGGCAGTGTCTTGTTTCACCTACATACAACCTACACTGATTCTATAGGTGTGTAAACAGTTAAATGCGTTTAATTTAAATTTAATTGCATTTTATATTGATCATAGCACATATCTTCTAAAGTATATTTTAAATCGCAAAACTCTGATAAGTTTTCAACTATACAAGAATGCGCGTCTCCTTCTCTACGGGGTGCTAATATTTTTTTAATGTTGGTGTTAGATACATTTTCCATTGTTTTAAGAACATCAAAAACACTATAACCTGTGTTACTTCCTAAACACTCGTAATCTGTATTTGCAGGACCCTTTTCAACCGCCCTTATTATAGCATCACTAATATCACAGACATGTATATAATCCCGTATACAAGTACCGTCCCTAGTATCATAATCATTGCCAAAGACTTTAATATCGGGAATATTCCCAGCAGCAGCCATAGCAGCCATGCGAATAAGATGAGAGGGAGTACCGAGCTGGCGATGTATCCCATCAGTACCAGAGACGTTAAAAAAGCGAAAAATAGTGTACCCATCTGCCTTCTCCTTAATGATATCCTCTGCACCTACTTTACTTCGTGCATAAGGAGATCTCATTTCGAACGCTGAACTTGTACTCGCAAAAATAAAATTATCTGTACGAAGTTTTTCAACAGCGTTTTTAGTTCCCATAGTATTAACGCGATAATAGTTACTAGGTTCTTTAAGACTTTGCGGTACTACACTTCTTCCTGCGAGATGTACTACAGCATCTCCCCATCCGTGTAGATACCTATCATTTAAATCTTGTATCCAGAATTTATCGATAAAACTTACGTCGTTATGTTCTCCATGAAAGTTAACATCAAAGCCATGAACTTCGTGTCCATGCTCTTTTAATTTTTTACATAAATGACTTCCGACATATCCTGTACATCCTGTTACTAAGACTTTCATTCTTCAGGAGCCGTAATAATATCGTAATCATCATCTTTAACTATAAAATGTACTTTAACAACACAGCCCTTTTTCTTTTTAATAAAATATTCTATACCGTTATCAGTAAATAATTTTGTTATTTCTTCGAGAGTTTTATCATCTTTATTATAAAGAGGCTGCATTTTATTTCCTTCTATTTGGTATTCCCCGAGGGACTCGAACCCCCAACCTAAGCGTTATGAGCGCTCAGCTCTAACCAATTGAGCTAGAGGAATGATGTTTGGTACTCGCGACCGGACTCGAACCGGTAAGCCCTATGGGCGACAGATTTTAAGTCTGTTGTGTATACCAATTCCACCACGCGAGCAATGGTGATCTCTGTAGGACTCGAACCTACGACCTAGTGCTTAGAAGGCACTTGCTCTAATCCAGCTGAGCTAAGAGACCGTTAACTTTATGCTGCTTTCTTAATACTATTATCGACAACTTTAGCCTTTAAGACTGTTGCGACTTCTAGTGCAGCTTCATATGTTTCGAATTCAAGATCTACTATTTTAGAAGATCTGTTATTGTCGGTAGTTGGTCCAACCATTACGATTTGACGTACGGTTAAACCATCGCGCAATAATGTGTATTTCATATTTCGTTAATTGCCTTCTGCATCATTATGTGAGGTATAGAACCAATTCCAATCCATAAAGGCCAGAAGATTAGGTTCCCGATTAGTATGTCCATTATTTCTTAAACTTCAATACGTAACGTTTATTGTCTAAATGGAATCTGATTGTAGAATGAGAATACGCTTCAATCGTTTCTTCACGATATCCGGTTTGCATGCTACAACGTGTTTCGTATTCATATCCTACTACTTGTTGATTAGTAGAAGTCTGTGCTTCGTTTGCACCAACAATTCCTCCGATAACCGCACCGGCCGCAGCTCCACCGTCATCGCCAGTAACACCCTTCCCAAGGATACCGCCGAGAATCATGCCTAACAATGCTCCACCACCTGCATCACCTTGTGTAGTGACAGATGAATAAATCGGAACCTTTACCTCAGAACAAGTCTGCTGGTTGATAGGTACTTGCGTAACTATGGTCTTAGTATGATCGAACACCTTTACTTTTTCTGGTGTTCCTGCCATAGCATGAGTTGAAGATACGACCAGTGCGGTCGATATAAGAATATTTTTGATTGAATTTTTCATTACATAACTTTCTTAGCGTATTTTACGACCATTTTATCTGTTTTACTTAACTTAGATAATGATCCGGTTTCAGCCATTAAATCACCAACACGAGTCATAGCATTTAATATCTCGATAGGTACGTTCATATTTATGCCACTTTCCGAGAAGTGTACCATTCTTCGACCAAATTTACTAATATCTTTTTGGTCTTGAAGAGTTTCAAAAAAAGTAATAGTATCGCTCATTATTCTACAACCCATGTTTCAACTGTAGCTTCAACAGAATTACCTGTTGCGTATGTAATCCAATCCATAGAGTTATCTATTTCTGGAGTTTCATCACCTGCTTTTTCAACATAATCGATAGCAGAAGCAATTGCTCTTTTTTTAGATGAAAAAATTCCCATTGTTCCATCTTCTGAACCGTAAACTTGATATACTTTGAACGACATCTTTATTTCTTTCTTTGTTTGTTTGATAAGAATAACCTACAGTGATTCTTTAAGCAAGTAAACAGTTAATTAGTAATTAATGTTTATTTGTTTCGCAAACTTTTCAACAAGCGGTATAGCATCACTAAACGCTTCTTCCTCCCACCATCTTTCCATATAAGGTAGTTCTCTATTATCATCCAATAGAGTACCCAAATTTTGTGTCATATATTGTTTGACGTGTATCATTTCATGAGCTAACGTTGTGAATATGTGACCCAAATCTCTGTTATCTTTTATAAGAATAGTATAGTGTCCATCTGGTTCATCGAAACACATACCATTGTTGCCAACTATATCGTGTGCTTCAACTGATATCTTTCTAGGAAGTATACCGTATTCTTTACATATAAACTTAATAAACTTTTCAGCTAAAGCATTCAACTGATCGTCTTCATCTATATGCACATCGATAATCATTTTAGAGGCTTCTTTAAAATTTCAGTTGAGAATATTGCCCACATTGCTGCTTCAGTTTCGTAAGCTTCTCTTTCCCAAGGTAAATCCATATAATTACCAGTGACTTCTTTACCTAACCAACGTGATGGAGATTTTCCTACACCAGAAATAAGTTCGCCTCTGATATATTGTTTTGCGTGTACCATTTCATGGAATAAAGTTTTGCAGATTTCTGTTCTACTTAACTTTGGATTAATACCAATCGTAATACCTTCTTCTAAGTCGTAATCACAAAAGCCACAAGTTCCATCTTCATGATCTTCAAAATCGATTTCAATTGTTTCGTCGATCTCTAAGAAGTCTGCTGCGAATATAACCATCTTATCCATTAACGGATTTGATACTTTTGAAGGTTTGCCATAAGTTGAGTAGTACATTAGTAATCTCCTTTAACATACATCTATACTGATTCAAGATGTATGTACACCGTTAAATCTGCTTTAAATCTAGAAGAAACTGTTTCTTAGGTGTCGTTGACTCCCAATAAGTTACATCTTTTTCTGCAGATTTAATATCTTTTGCAAGTTCCTTAACCATCTCGTCAGTCAAACTCATGATGTTAATTCTAAGTAACCTATCGGTATCTTCTTGTAATGCTGAAGTAACACTAAGAATTTGGTCAGCTACGTCTTTCTTCTTGCGATTTTTAAATACGATGTTATCGTCAAGTACAGATTGAATGAATTCCATCTTAACTCGTAACCAACGAATCGCTTCGTGTGCTTCTTGTTTACGTAATGCAATACGCTTATCAAGAACAGTAAGTCTGAAGTCACAGAAATCAGTAATCAATTCACGTTCATCTTTGTACTGACGTAATTTACCTTTATGATCTATTACAGTAATGTTTTCACTTAAAGGTTTTGATAACTTGAACTTGCGCATAATACGCTCATCAGTCCAAGCATTAGCTGATGCAAGTTTTAACTTAACTTCAAATCTAAAACCTTGCTTATCGCAAAGATCTTCGTATGATACAATATCATTATTATCTTCGAGAGTATCTAATACTTTTACATATGCTTCACGATCATAACCATATGGTACCTCAGTGATCGTAACAACTGTCTTACTTGTACGTTCAAATATACCCTTAACACTATAACGTTCTTCGACATTATCGTAAGTAACTGTACCATTAAACTCTGGGAACTTAACCTGGAGTCTTTGCGATATAGTACCACTCGTTAAATATTCACGAACAGCATCAGAGAGCGCTTCTTCTGAACGAGGAAGTATGTTTGTAGCAAATCCAGTAGCAATACCTTTAGTTCCGTTGGCCAATACCAAAGGAATAACTGGTAGATAAAACATTGGGGGCTGATGCTCTGGATCATCATGAGATGGAGAAAGATCAGTATCTTTAACATACTTTTCAAAGTTCGAATGAACTCTTGTATATACGTAACGAGCTGCGCCTGGTTCTTGTACTAAACGAGTACCAAATGATCCACGACCTTCAACTAAACAAACATTGTTATTCCATGTTGCGGCCATAAGTTGACCAGCACCAGCAGCTGATGTTTCACCGTGATTGTAACCGTAATCTGAAATGATACCAGCTACAGCTGATACTTTCTTAAAATCTTTCTTTGAATTAAGGAGAGAAGAGTATAGATAAAATCTTTGTACTGGCTTCAAACCATCGATCATATTTGGAATAGCACGTGACTCAACTGTATACATGGCAAAGCTTAGCCATTCGTTTTTAGCCACAGCAGAGATTGGATAATCTCTAGTTCCGTCTTCTTTTGTAAATTCAAGTACGCTCATTTATACAATATTCCTTTGTTTATTGATTCTAATAGTACCACAATTTTTATAAAATGTAAACCATCATGCAAACATATAATCTTTACGAAGTTGGCTTTCTTTACCGAACATCATCTGAAACATAGATGCGTCATCAACTGTTACTGTATCATACTGAGGTTGATTAATAATCACATCGTATTCCTCTTCAGTCAACGATCCTAAACCTTTAATATAACGATGCTTCCAACCAGATTTATTTGATTTAAAAGCAGATGCTTCTTCATATGTGTAGAACCATTTAACTTTGTCACCATTACGAGAAATCATAATCGGTGTACGAGTAATCTTAACACGTTTTTCACTTAAAAGACGTGGCCAGAATTTATAGAAGAATGCAATTAGCAATGGACTAATATGACCGATGCCATCGTGATCTGCATCAGTAAGTGTAGCTATGTTATCATACGTAGCGTTATCTACAGAATTAGGATTATTAATATCTAAACCAAGAACTGCTACAAGTTCTGATAATTCTTTATTCTTAAGAACATCAGCTGGTTTCATATCCCAAGTATTCATAATAACACCTCGTAATGGATATGCCCCAACCTTTTGAGCATCTCTTACTTTAAGTAAGAAACCCATAGCTGAGTCACCTTCAACAATCTTGAGAGTTGCATCTTGACGAGAAGCAGCGATGTGCTTTGCGACCTTTACTTTACGAAGATTTTTCTGAGCAAGAGTAGCTGCACGTTTATCAGCTGCAATCTTCTTTGCTAACTGCGCTTCAATAATTGGATCAATAAGATCTGGTGTATTAATAATCTTACGAGCATAAGCTGCGAAGTCTTTACAATCCGCTGTTTCAAAATGCTCACGTACATTACTCATAGGATTAGTTAAACGTTCTTTTGTTTGCGAGTCGAATTTAGGATTAACAAAATTACGTGCAAATAATACGAAAGTAAGTCCACCTTTAATTGTGTTCTTCGCTACCTCTACTTTAAATTTGCGCTTAATCATAACCATCAATTCGTCTACAATATTATTTACGATGTAATCTACATAAGTACCACCCATACGTGTATTAACACCGTTAACAAAAGAGTTAGTTCTGAAACCATCTTCAGATGATGTAAAGAAAAACGATACATTTTCTGATTTTTCAATTACTACTGTATCATTAAATAAAGCAGAATACTTTTTAAGGTCTGAAACTTGTATCTTTCTTTTGTTAAAAGAGAAACGTATTTCAGGGAAAGCCATTTGTAAACTCATTAAACGATCTTCTAATAACTCGATCGTATCTAAGTTTGATAATGAATTTGTTTCAAAGCAATCGAAGTCTGCTACAAAAGAAACTTCTGTGCCTGATCCTTCTTTATCTCTAGTATTAACTTTGATTTCTTCACCGCCATTTTTACAAGTAACAGAAATCATATTTCCGTTTGACCATGTTTTACCAACGAATTTAGATGATAGGAAATTAGTAGCTGATGAACCGACACCATTCGTGCCAATTGTTACTCGCTCGTCGTCAAAGCTAGTACCAGCATTTACGCGAGTCCATGCAGCGACAGGGCGTAGTATGTGTTCTTGGCTGGTTTCATCGTAAATTTTATCTTGAGGAATACCTCGACCATTGTCAGTTACTGTAACTTGATCTAAATTAATAGAGACATCAATCTTGTTGGCATGTTTAAAGTTAGTTCTTATTGCTTCATCAATAGAGTTGTCGAGTATTTCGTCAATCATTTTAGAAAGCGCAGGAACATACTCTGCTGTCTTCCATTGTCCTTTAACAAAGCGTTCAACAACTTCTTGCGAGCTTGAACCAAGGTACATTCCTATACGTTCTCTCACGTGTTGTCTTGCTGTTAAAATTCGAAAGTCGTTTGCCATTTCAAAACTCCATTATATTTTACCAAGCCAGTGTGAACAATCATCACATGGGTCGTCGATCATCATGACCGTCCTTATTGTTGTAGGTGGCATATTTATAGAATCAAAATACCACATTCTGATAAATACTATCATACTAAATCATTACTGTACACAGGAAAATAATCATGATTACAAATTACTTGTCGCCAATAGGGTTTAAAATCAACGTGAAGCGTTTGCCTAACGTAGAGTTCTTTACTCAAAGGGTATTGATACCTGGAGTTTCATCTGGTACAATCGAAACACCAACACCACTTTCTAATTATTACAATACAAGCGATAGGCTTTTATACCAAGAATTAGATCTTTCTTTTATAGTTGACGAATCGATGGCCAATTATAATGAGTGTCTATCATGGATGGAAAGTCTTACTTCAACAGAAGACTTGGCACAATTTGCTAGACTAGCTAAAACTGATGACGGTATTGTATCAGATATTACGATTACAATACTTAACTCACACAAGAACCCAAATATAAAGTTTACGTTCTTAAATTGTTTCCCTGTAAACTTAACTGGAGTTAATCTAGATGCTGCTGCAGATGATATCATATATCCAGAAGCATCGATGACTTTTAGATACGATAGATTTAAGTTCGAAAAATTAAGTTGACATTTTTACCATAACAGTGTAGAATAACTCTTATATGATTCTGATTTGAGAAGGTTTATCTATGAGCACTGATGATATTAGCGAAGTTTGGGCTGCAGACGCAGTCATTGACGAAACTAACTTGGGAAATGAAGCTAAGAAAATTCCACAGCTCCATTCTAAGTATTATAACATGTATTACAGAGAAGCTCTTACTGTAAAGAAATTAAAATACGACTACAAAGAAATGGAATACGATAAGCGTGAGTGGTTTAACGGTGATATGGCCGAAGAAGATTTACGCGAACGTGGTTGGAAACCTTATCAAAAGAAAATAATGCGCCAAGATATGGACAAACATATACAGGCAGATAAAGATATTATACGCATTAGTCTTAAGATAGACTATCATACTGAAAGAGCAAAGTTTTTAGAAGACATCGTTAAGACTATTCATGGCCGTAACTTTATAATCAAATCCATGATTGATATTATGAAGTTCCAAGCAGGAGAATACTAATGACAGAAGTAAATAACATATATGGACATCCTATGGTATATCCTAACTCTGAATTTATTAAACCGCCTATTGAGAAAGCACGAATTCGTGTGGTTGAACAAGCGACTCGTGCAGAAATAAGACTTAATCAAGTTAAGGAAATTGAAGAACGTATCGAAGAAATAAACACATTAAGGCAACAAGCTGTTTTGCGCTATGATCCTCATGGCAATGCTGTAGATGTTGCTTATTCAGAAGGTGAGTTTGTAGATATCGAGGTTTAATTTCCAGCCTGGAGTATACATATAAATAGGACTATAGTATACGAATTGGAGATTTTTTATTATGGAAATTGTGAATGTAGAACAGATTAATGCTGTTCATCTTCGGATTAGTGCCGACTCAGGTATTAAGATGGAGCTTGAGCAGTATTTCAGATTTCAACCTAATAATTATCAATTTTCACCTGCATTTAAGAATAGAGTCTGGGACGGTTGGATAAGAATATTCAACGCTATGAAACCTATTCTATATGTAGGATTATTTCATAAATTAAAAAAATTCTGTGAAGATAGAGGTTACGAATTGCGTGCTTCTGATCACTTACTTTTCGGGGAAGATATACCAGAAAATTACGGATATGAAATTGCAAAAGAGATAGATTGCAAGTTCGAACCTCGAGATTATCAAAACAAATATATTGTAGATGCACTAAGAGATAGTAGATCACTTTCTTTATCTCCTACTTCTTCTGGTAAATCACTTATAATATATTTAATACAACAACATTACTTTAGAAATTACGACCATAGAACTCTTATTATTGTTCCAACAATTGGATTGGTACATCAGATGTATGGTGATTTTGTTGATTACGGTTGTGATCCGTCAATGATGTACAAAATCCAAGGTGGAATAGATAAGAATACTGACGCTCCTATAGTTATCAGTACTTGGCAATCATTGATAAAACTAAAGAAAGATTGGTTCTCTCAGTTTAAAGTTGTATTAGGAGATGAAGCGCATCTATTTCAAGCAAAATCATTACAAAAGATTATGGAATCTTTGGATGAATGTTATTATAGACACGGATTTACTGGTACTCTTAAATCAGAAGAAAGTAAAACTCATAGATTAGTTCTTGAAGGTTGTTTTGGTTCTGTAAGAAAACATGTTACAACTAAAGATTTAATGGATGCTGGTACTGTTGCCGACTTTAATATCAAAGCAATTGTATTATCACATAGTACAGAAAATCGTAAAGCATTTAAGAAAGCTATATCAAAAATAGATAGTGCTAGTAAGAAATATCCGGCAGAGCGCGAATATTTGGTAAACCACGAGAAGAGAAACTTATTCATTCGTAATCTTTTATGGTCTTTAAAGGATCAGAATAATTTAGTATTATTTGATTTAGTAGAAAAGCATGGTAAAATACTTGAACCTATGCTTCGCAAAGATGATCGTCAATTACACTTCATATATGGAGCAACTAAAGGTGATGAAAGAGAACGTATACGTCACTTAATAGAAAATGATCCTATTAAACAACATGATATTCTTGCATCTTACGGTGTATTTTCTACTGGTGTAAATTTAAAAAAGCTTGATAATGTTATCTTCGCTTCAGGATCTAAATCTGAAGTTAAAGTTTTGCAGTCGATAGGAAGAACATTGAGAAAAGGTAATGATGCTGATAAGGCAACTCTATATGATATTGCCGACGATCTTAGCGTTGGAGCATATTCTAACTATACTTTGACTCACTTCAGAAAAAGAGTCGAGATTTACGGCCAAGAGCAATTCGCTATGAAGATCTATACCATAGATATATAATATTATTATTTTAAAGGCGATAAGCCTATTATACTCGGCATTCCAAAAATGTCAACAAAAAAATAAAAAGTGTACAAATTAACAATTTCGCTGTACATTTTATATAACAACCCAAATATACGGAGGAGGCTAGTGTTCTAAAATGGCTAAAAGAGCGAAGAAGAACTACGTTAATAATGCAGACTTTCTTGAAGCATTAATACAATACAAAAAATTATGCATCGAAGCTGAGGATACTGGTGATGAAAAACCAAGATGTCCAGATTATATAGGTAAATGCATATATCAAATCGCAACAAGACTTGCAACAAAACCAAATTTCAGTGGATACTCATATAAGGATGATATGATTTCAGACGGAATTGAAAACTGCCTATTATATATGGGTAACTTTAATCCTGAAAAATCTCAAAATCCGTTTGCGTATTTTACACAGATTATTTGGTTTGCTTTCTTACGTCGCATCCAAAAAGAAAAGAAACAAATGTATATTCGTTTTAAATCTTCGCAACAAATGATTGCAACTGGTGGAACTTATGCTGGTGGAGAAGACGTTACTCTTAACTTAACAACTTCTGCAGATTACATGAATTCCTTTGTTCAAGATTATGAAGATAAGATTGCTAGAGATAAAGCAAAGAAAAAGAATGCAGATGAAGAAGTTGATATTCAAGAGGTAATTGACGAGATAGATGAAAAATGAAGATAGCAATCATCACAGATATGCACCTCGGAGTAAGGGGTGATTCAAAGATATTCTTAGATCATCAAGAACGTTTCTTTAATGAGATATTCTTTCCATATTTAGATAAACACAAAATCGATACAGTGTTGGATTTAGGCGATACGTTTGATAGAAGAAAGTATATTAACTACGTAACACTTGGAAGAGCAAAGAAGTTTTTCTTTGATCAGCTTCAATCTCGAGGTATAGAATATCATGCTGTAGTAGGTAATCATTCAGTTTATTATACGAACACAAATGAAGTAAACTCTATGGATTTATTGCTTCAAGAGTATGAAAACTTTAACATATACAGAGATGAGCCAGTAGAATTGACATTTGGATCAACTAATGTTATTATGGTACCATGGATCACAAAAACAAACTCAGAAACATCTTTACAAGCAATTAGAAATTCTAATGCTCATATATGCATGGGTCACTTTGATATCGTTGGATTTGAAATGTTGAAGGGTGCTATATGTGATCACGGTCTATCTAAAGAGTTGTTTACTTCTTATGAACAAGTTTATTCTGGACACTTCCATCACCCATCTGAATATGGTAATATCAATTATTTAGGTGCACCTTATGAAATGACATGGTCAGATTATCAAG
Source organism: Rhodobacteraceae bacterium Water-Bin34 (assembly GCA_900197625.1). Taxonomy (GTDB): domain Bacteria; phylum Pseudomonadota; class Alphaproteobacteria; order Rhodobacterales; family Rhodobacteraceae; genus Amylibacter. The sequence goes on from FZLS01000046.1 coordinate 11,358, forward strand.
GTAAGCGTGGTTTTAGAGTTCTTGATACTGAAACACGTAATCTTAATTGGGTTCTAAATCCATTTGCGATATATCACAAGATTGACTATGATGATAAAGATATGACTATTGAAGATATAGCTAATCTTGATATGACTAACATCAAAGATGCTTATATCAAAGTCATAGTTAAGAATAGAACTAATCCTTACATATATGATTTGTTCATTAATAAGTTAACAGACGGTGGTGCTGCAGATGTAAAATCTGTTGATGATTCGTTAGATTTAGAAGATAGTGGTGTAGATGATATATTGGATGAAACCAAAGATACTAAAGATATTCTGCATGATTATGTTAGATCGATAGACACTAAAGCAGATAAAACAAGGATTAAAGAATTGATTGATGAACTATATTCGGAAGCACAAAATATCTAATGAAAATATTATTTCAAAATATTAAGTATAAAAACTTATTGTCTTCTGGTAATGCTTGGACAAAAGTTGAACTAGATAAGAACAGAACAACTCTTATTTCTGGTTCTAATGGCAGTGGTAAATCTACTCTTTTAGATGCCATAGTATTTGCCCTTTACGGTAAAGCATTTCGTAAGGTTAATAAGAACCAGTTGATTAATACGATAAATGCAAAAGAAACCTTAGTTGAAGTTAACTTTAAGATAGGCAAAAATGCTTTCATGATACGTCGTGGTATTAAGCCAAACGTATTTGAGATATGGAAGAATGGAGAACTCTTGAATCAAGATGCAGCTTCAAAGGATTATCAAGCTTATCTTGAACAAAACATTCTTAACTTGAACTTTAAATCTTTTAATCAGATCGTTATTCTTGGCTCTGCAACATATGTACCGTTTATGGAATTACCAACTGGAACAAGACGAGATATCATTGAAGACCTGCTTGATATTCAAGTTTTTAGTACAATGAATACATTACTTAAAGATAGAGTGTCGAGTAATAAGGAATCAATTAATGAAAACAGTTATCAGATGGATCTCACTGAATCTAAGCTTGAGTCTGCAAAAGAACACAACGAGTCTATTCGTGCTATAAAGAACGAAGAGGTTGATAAGATTAAAGAAAAGATGGCTGCTCATATTAAAACTGTCGAAGAAGCAAAGAAGATTATGAAAGCTCAAAATGGTGTTTTAGATATCATTTTAGATGACATTGAAGATAAACCTCAAATGAAAATAAAATCTGAAAAAGCTAAATCATTACGTAGAGATATTGAAAGCCAAATTCGTTCTCATAAAAAAGAAGTATCATTCTACCACGATAATGATGATTGTCCTACATGTAAACAAGGTATCGCACACGAATTTAAAGTTGGTATCATTGTTGAGAAAGACGAAAAGATTGTTGAGTTAGAAGAAGGATTAGAAAAGCTTGCTGCAAAAGCAAAGACTTATGATGATCGTCTTGAGTCTATATCAATACTTGAAGACCAAATGCGAGAAATTAATCTTAGTATCGGTGACCAACGAGCAACAATCAAGGTTGCTAAGAACGCTTTAGTATCTTATAAGAAAGAACTAGATAGTGCAGAAGAAGAAGTCAAAGCAGTAGATGCTTCTACAATTGAAACTCATGCCGCTAATCTTAAGAAATTTGAAGTAGACCAACAAGAATTGTTTAATCATAAAGAGATCTTAACAGTCGTATCTGCTATGTTGAAAGATGGTGGTATTAAAACACGTATTATTCGTCAATATATACCAGTAATGAATAAGTTAATCAATAAGTATCTCGGTGCTTTCGACTTGTTTGTTGATTTCCAATTAGATGAAAACTTCAATGAAACGATTAAGTCTAGGTTTCGTGACTCTTTTTCTTATGCATCCTTCTCAGAAGGAGAAAAACTTAGAATTTCATTATCAATTATGTTAGCATGGAGAGCAGTTGCAAAGCTTCGTAATTCTGTAGCTACAAATTTATTATTGTTAGATGAAACTTTAGATGGTGCATTGGATGGAGTAGGTATTGAAAATCTTATAGATACATTACACAACCTAAATTCAGATGATAATATTTTCGTAATATCACATAGAGGCGATCAGTTCGGAGATAAATTTGATCATCACCTTAACTTCAAAAAGGTTAAGAATTTTAGTGAGATATCAATCTAGGAGAAAAAATGCGTCATTCTATCGAAGATCTAATTAAAAGAATAAATGTAATGAAAGACAAAGCAATATTGTTACATCGAGTTCGTAACGAGTTTTCTGAGATTTCCTATAAAGAATATGATAAGATAGCATGCCAAAATCTTATTGACGATATACAAGCCATGGCTCTAAGTATCGCAAATGATAAAGATGGCGACGAAATCATTACAGATATGGAATACAAGAAGTAATTGTTTACAAACTCGTGCTTTAATGGTACTATCATTCTATATTATGAATAAGGAATCCCATGTCTAAATTTTACACATCAGTCGAGCGTTTCGGCAACAATATCCTTTGGCGAGGTTATGAGAACGGTAAAAGCTTTTCTCGCAGAGTTAAATATCAACCAACGCTATTCACTGGAGTAAGACACGATACTAAATATAAGTCTCTTAGTTCTGGAAAATATCTAGAGCCTACTAAGATGGACTCAATGCGAGATGCAAAGGATTACATCGAGCAATATAAAGACGTGCATGGTTTTGAAATAGCAGGATCAAGCAACTACGTAGCTCAGTTTATTCAAGAAAATTACCCAGGTGAAATCAAATATGATTCTACTTTAATCAACATTGTATCATTTGATATTGAGGTTGATATCGCTACTGGGTATCCAGATGTTAATACTGCTGATAAAGAAATTACATCTATAGCTTACAAATCTTCTAAGTCTTCTGATTACCACTTGCTTGGCCGCAAAGGTTATGATAAAAGTAAGACTTTACTAGATCTCGATCCAGATAACATTCACTTCATGGAATTTGATACTGAGCATGCTTTACTTAAGCGCTTCAAAGAGTTGTGGATGAATAACTATCCTGATATTGTTACTGGTTGGAACGTAGAATACTTTGATATACAATATATTATAACTCGTATGAAGAACTTATTTGGTGAGGAATGGGTAAAAGATCTATCACCTTGGCGTAGCATTAGACCAACAGGCCGAGAGTTCTTTGGTAAAATGCAAAATACGTATGAGATTTCTGGTGTTTCTGTTATCGACTACATGGATTGCTTTAAGAAGTTTGGTTATAAGTACGGACCGCAAGAGTCTTGGAAACTTGATCATATTGCTAACGTTGTATTAGGTGAAAAGAAATTAGACTATTCAGAGTACGGTAACCTTAACGCATTGTACGAACAAAACCCACAGTTATATCTTGACTATAACCTTAAAGACACGTGGTTAATCCAAAGATTTGAAGATGAAACCTCGTTACTACAACTTGTTATGACTGTTGCTTATGGTGGCGGTGTAAATTACAATGATGCGTTTGGTACTGTTGGTATATGGGAAACAACACTATATCGCAAACTTATGAGTGAAGGCCGTGTTCCACCAGTTAAAGGTGGCCCTGGTCAAAGAGCTGGTGATCTTGTCGGTGGTTATGTTAAAGATCCACGAGTAGGCATGCATCCTTGGATCGTATCGTTTGATCTTAATTCTCTATATCCTCACTTGATGCTACAATATAATATGTCTCCTGAAACTTACTTGTCAGAAGAACGAGATCATGTTACTCAAGACATGGTATTGAATGGTCAGTATCAAAGCAATAAAGAAGATATGTCTGTATGTGCTAACGGCGCTTGTTTTACTAACAAATTTCAGGGTGTAATTCCTAGTATCATTGATGAATACTACGGTAATCGTAAGATTATCAAGAAGAAAATGCTTAAAGTAGAACAACAGTTAGAAGATGCTAGTAATGCTTCAGAAAAAGAAGCACTTAAGAGAGAAGCAAATCAGTTACATAATTCACAGATGGCTATCAAAATTGCTATGAACTCCTTATATGGTGCTACAGCAAATATTTACTTTCTTTACTATATTAATGATATGGCTGAAGCAATTACGACATCAGGTCAATTGTCTATACGTTATGGTCAAAAAGCAGTTAACGATTATATGAACAAAATATTGAAAACCGATAAAGACTATATTGTTTATATTGACACTGACTCTATTTACGTTGATATGGCACCGATAGTTAAAAGTGCTTTTGGTACTGTAGATGTTGATCGTAAGAAAGGTGAAGAGTTCCTTGATAAGGTTTGTCAAATGAAGATCGAACCAGTCTTAGAAGCTGGTTATGCAGAGCTCGCTAAGAAGATGGGCTCTTATAGACAAGCTATGCAAATGGCACGAGAAAAGATTACTGATAAATCTGTCTTCATCGCTAAGAAGCGTTATATCATGAACACTCTTAACTCAGAAGGTGTACACTATGAAGAGCCAAAGATTTCGGTTACTGGTCTTGAGTCAGTAAGATCTTCAACTCCTGAGGTATGTCGTGATAAACTTAAAGAATCTTTTAAGGTTATTATGAATGAAGGTGAAACAGCAACACAAGAATTTATAGCAGATTTTAAAGCCAAGTTCTTTAATCTTCCAGCTGAAGACATTGCAAAGAATTCAGGCACAGATAATATAGATAAATATCGTGATAGAGGATCAGGATCTCTATACAAGAAGGGCTGTCCTATGCATGTTCGTGGTTCGATACTTTATAACCACTATCTTAAACAAAAAGGCGTAGACAAAAAGTATGATAGTATTAAAGGTGGAGACAAAATAAAGTTCGTATATCTAAAAACGCCTAATCCAATAAGAGAGAACATTATATCTTTCCCTGGTGTCTTACCTCCAGAACTCGGATTAAACAAATACATTGATTACGAAAAACAATTCGACAAAGTATTCTTAAGTCCTTTGCAAGCTATTTTAGAAGCAGTTGGTTGGAATGCTGAACATGTTAATACATTAGAAGATTTCTTTGCTTAGGAGTAATTATGAATACCAAAACCAGAATAGAAGAAGTTACTAAGGCTCACAAATATCAGCACTCTGTTGTTGAAACTTTAGAAGCTGAAAAGGCACCAGAAGAAACGATAACAAAAGCTAAGATTGTTAAACTGAAACTTAAGGATGAGTTAGAATATCTACATAAGCTAAATAATTGACATTTGCTAAACGATATGATAGAATACTAATAAATTATGAAAGGAATATACTATGAGCGATTGGGTAAATGATATCTATATGATGCATAACCGGTTTGGTGTACGCAAATGGTTTGATGAAAACAAAGATAATAAAGACTTAATGGATAAGTACCTTAAGTTTCGTTTATCGATGTGTAAAGAAGAACTTGACGAAACGCTTGATGCGGTTGAAGCAAAAGATCCAGAAGAAATCGTAGATGGTTTAATTGATATGTGCGTATTTGCTATTGGCACATTAGACGTATTCGGTGTAGATGCAAATGAAGCATGGGATCGTGTATATAAAGCTAATGTATCGAAAGATGTTGGTGTTAAAGAAGGTAGACCAAACCCTTTCGGATTACCGGATCTTATTAAACCTGAAGGTTGGGAAGCACCTAATCACGATGGTAATCACGGAGATTTAAATAAGGCAGTATAGCATGTTAGCGCCATACAGGGTGTGACAAAGTGGCTTTATAAAGATAAATACTCTTGTATAGTTTACAGGAGGTCCCACGATGTGCACACCGTTTGTACGTAAAGAAGCCAATCGTCTTAACTGGTTAATTAAAGGCCAGCTCATCAACAGAGCTGAAAGTGATGAAACTGTAGAAAAACTTTATGACAGTTACTTTAAAAGATTATGGAACAATTCAGAAAGATCTGAATACGGTATGATTGGATTTGAAGCAGCATACAAAGCCAGAGAAGCAGAAGTACTAAACGAAGAATTATCTTATGTCGCACACAGAGGTTACGATTAGCCGTTTACATCACCTTAAATATATTATATACTGATTCTATAATATAAAAAAAGGAATGAAAATCATGTGGAACCCAAATAAATCATCGTGGGGATGTACTTCAGAAACTAAGCCTCTTGTAGATATGCTTGATGAACTTATCCCATTCGAAGGCCAAGTTGACGAACCTCGTAAAAATCGTGCTCTTGAGAAATTTCGTAAAGCTCAGAATGTTGTCTACGATACATTTAACAACGGTTTGTGTAATCGCGGTTCAGAAATCGGCAGAGTTCTTGGCGTTAAAAAGCGTGACTTAGCTTTACCTTATGGATATTATAACAAAGGTAATTGGGATCAAGTAGAGCATTTGATCGAAGAAGCTTTCACACCAATCGTAATGGCTGCAGCTAAAGAACAGGGAATAATCTCATAATGTTTACAATTTTAAGATTTGGCAGAGAGTCAGTAGCTATTGCATCTCGCATAGAAGATGCTTTAGCACTGATAACTGCAAATGATAAAGAACCATCAGGCACTTATGAGATAAAAGATGTTTATCACAAATCATATTTTGGCGAGTTTATAATGGAATATAAAGGTTATTCTTTAGTAAACGATATATACGAAGATGATGACTGCGTAAAGCAACATTATCAAATCGGAAAATACGATAACGAATATGTTCAATATCCAAAAAGCCTAGAAGGCTTATCAAGTAACTCTTATGCTTCATTTGAAGAAGCTTTAAAAGTGTTTCAAAAAACTGTTGACACTTTAACAGAATCAGTGTAGAAGAACTACATAAACTTTAACAAAGGAAATAATATTATGAAAACACAATTCAATTCAGAACGAAAATCAAATGCTTATCAGTTTACTGTTGACATGATTAACGGCAAAGTTGCACCTCAACACCAAGCAGCTATTGATGGGTTGAAGCTCGTAGTTAAGATGGGTAATCTTGCATATGACACTGATGCTCCTCAACGAGTTAAACTTCAGGGTCGTGGACCTCGCGCAGATATCTCTGAAAAAGTAAATGGTTATCGTCGCGGTTATGATTGTTCCCTTCCACTAGCTTACGCTACGCATGCAGATGTGTACGTGTACGCGAGATAAAGGTTGACATTTGAGCTTATATGTGTTAGAATAGAATCATCAAACAAAGGAAATGTATAATGAATCTAGAAAAACTCCAAACACTTGATAAGCTCGAAATCAACCAAGCACGCGAAGTAGCAATTTCCATGCTCGGTAAAAAGACTAAACCTTTAGTATTACAACAATTGAAGTTGGACATTCAAAATGCACCGACTTCAGTTGAAGTATCTCGCATTATGTGGCAGGTTTATCTTTCTGGTACAGGACTAGGTACAATCGGTTCAGCTTGGAAAAAGCATTATAACACAGCATGAAATCTAATTTAAAATTACCTGAAGCGCTCGTTATCGAATTAAACGATGACGAGCTTTCTTACATTAAAACAATGGCACAGGACATTTATGATGTCCCTGCAAAAAGACGAGGTCGCACTCTTGAAACAGTGATGGCACACACGACTGCAGGTGTTATACTTGAGTTCGCATTAGAACGTCAAGGTGCAGTAAAAAATACAGCAGAATTTGATCATACTATACCAGACTCACATAATTGGGATGTTGAGTGGAACGGTATGCGGTGTGAGGTAAAGAATGCACAAGATCCAGGCAAAATGCCTGAAGGTTTTGAAATGAAATGGTTAACTATGTCTAATTACATGGGCAATAAGTTAGCACGTAATCGTAAACTATATCCAGAGTGTGTTGATGTAGTTATATTTGGTTGCTATTCAAAGATAGCAGAAAACACTTATGATGTACGTTGGAGATGTGTAGCACCTTTTGATACTATACGTGAAACTCTTACTCCTTGTAATCCAGATTACGATAACAACTGGACGGAAGAAGTTGATGGATCTAAGAAACTTAAATTCTTCTACAACCACAGAAAAGAAACCCGTTGTATATATAATCATAACCTATAAAGGAGTCAAACGTGCAACTTGAAACAAGACCAAATTATGATTGTTACGTAGATTACTTCTGGCCTAAATCTAAATGGTTAGAAGAAAATTGTTTAATCGGTGATCTCGATTATCTTGGGCCTGAGGCCGACAAAAATATCAATGATCCATTAATGCAAAATATACCAGCTTACAATTGTGTGTCTCGTACATACGAAGGTTTTAATAATGTTAATCAAGATATAAATTACGGAACAAACCAAAAAGTATTTAAGAAAAGACCAATAGATGTACAAGAACGTGTTAAAAATTATGTAACAGACAAATGGTCTTTATTAGAATATGTTTATGCATATTATGTTCATCGTAGTACTGGCTCTGGCTTTTATGCTGGTAAGGATTGGCATGGATATCATCATTCTATCGTATCTCACTTCGGTTTATTAGAAACTGCAGATGAAATGGCAGATCTGATGAAGGTTTGGAAAGCTGCTGATAGAAAAATGTTTTCGACTATTGGTAACCAAAACCCAACGCCAATAAAAGGAATGAACTTACCAGAACATATCACAAGCTTTGGTTTAGATCTTATGAAACAATTAACTGAATGGCTAAAAGAAAATTTAGCTATGAATAATGGTGCGCCTTTAGATCAGAAAGAATTAACTGATAGAC
>FZLS01000148.1 GCA_900197625.1 Rhodobacteraceae bacterium Water-Bin34
TGTTTTAAAATACCAAATGCTGAGTATCGCATGAAAAGATTCCTTATTCCTAAAACAGAATGTGTTATCTGAGCTATTTAAAGCATAAAAAAAGCGACATTTTTATGAGTTTTTATCATCGAAATAAGGCTTCTTACTAAAATTGAAAATTGAAATATTCTAAAAACTTCAATTGCATTTATTTATTATTAGTTGTTGCAGGATTGGTTTCTATGGGTTTGTATATAAAAACGACAGATTTAATAAGAATCGCACGCCATTAATTAATGGCATGTTTTGTCTTTAGAGGAGGAAAATAATGGAACGTCGTAAGTTTCTAACGGGCGCAGCTGTTGCTGGCGCCGCAACATCATTAGCTGCACCATCTGTAGCTCAGGGTAAAATTGAAATGGCTATTGTTGCAACATGGCCAAGAGATTTCCCTGGACTAGGTCTACCAGCACAGCGTATGGCTGCTCGTATTCAAGAATTAACTGATGGTGAAATTCAAGTAACATACTTTGCTGCTGGAGAAAAAGTGGGTGCATTTGACTCATTTGACGAGGTAGCTTCAGGTAATTCACAGGCATACATTGGTGCTGACTATTACTGGAAAGGTAAACACCCAGGCTGGGCTCCATTTACTGCTATCCCATTCGGCTTAACAGCTGGCGAGATGGATGCATGGACTAAATATGCAGGTGGCCAAGAATTGTGGGATGAATTAGCAGGTGAATTTGGACTGAAAAACTTTGCTATGGGTAACACAGGCGTTCAAATGGGCGGTTGGTTCAACAAAGAAATCAATTCAGCTGATGACCTACAAGGTTTGAAAATGCGTATTCCTGGTTTAGGTGGCGATGTGCTCGCAAAACTAGGTGGCTCACCAATTTCTGTTCCAGGTGGTCAGATTTATGAAAACTTAGTATCTGGCGCAATTGATGCAACAGAGTGGGTTGGCCCATACAATGATTACTTCATGAAGTTTTATGAAGCTGCAAAGTATTACTATTTCCCAGGCATGCATGAGCCGGGCTCACAGCTTGCACTAGGTATGAACGCTTCATGGTGGGGCAGCTTATCAAGCACGCACCAATCAATCATTGAAGCGGCTTGTAATGAAGAAAATTCACGTACATTAGCAGAAACTAATGCAAATAATGGCGCATACTTAACTAAGTTGATCAATGATCATGGCGTTCAATTACGTGAATTTAATGATGATATTTATGACAGCTTTGGCGAAGCCGCTTCAGATGTTATAGAAGAAGCACGTGATCATTCTGAATTATCAGCAAGAATATATGATAGCCATCTTAAAGCACGTGAAGAAATTGGTGCATGGACTGCGTTATCTGATACAGCTTATGTCAATAAGCGTAACAACGTTTTGAACCGATAATTAGGTTTACTATTAGGCCAAGGCACTTCGTTGCCTTGGCCTTTTTATCATGAAAAGGGTATACGATGGCTTCGACAACAGTCCAAAATGGAAATGGTTTGTTTTCAAATCCTTTGTTTGTGAGATCACTTGGATGGTCTAATTTATGGGTAATGTTCGCCTATCTATTTAATAATTTTGCAACTTTTTGGGGTGGCCTGCCGGGTGCTTCATTAAACAATGGAGCAGTAGGGTTGTTGCAACTTTTATTATATCCAGCGGTTATTATTATGGCAGTTTTCTGGACTTTGAGGCGCAGAGAAGTCACTTTGCGGCAAGATAGTTACACAATCTCAGATATGAATGCATTCTTGATCCGAGCTGCATTTTGGGCAGTTGTGTTGGTTGGGTGTATGGATAGTTTGATATCATTCCTTCGTGTTGAAGATATGTTGTCAGGTTTAGTTGGCGAAACAATGGATAAAAATTTAGGGCGATCACAATTTAGAGGGCCATATGTTCATATACCATTAATAATTATGGGTATTCTTCTAGCAACAAGAACAAAAACTTTAGGATTTCATTGGCTTGCATTATTGATTGTAATCGGTGAATTAATGATTGTCGTATTTCGTTTTATTTTTTCATATGAACAGGCTTTTATGTCAGACCTTGTACGCTTTTGGTATGGAGCTCTGTTTCTATTTGCTTCAGCCCATACGCTATTAGAAGAGGGTCATGTACGTGTTGATATTCTTTATGCTGGTTTAAAAGAAAAATCGAAGGGTCGCATTAATGCAATTGGAACAATATTCCTCGGCATTTCTTTATGTTGGATGATCATTTTGACTGGGATGGCTCAAAAAACTTCTATTATAAATAGTCCGCTTTTAAACTTCGAAACTACACAATCAGGTTTTGGATTATATGTAAAATATATGATGGCGGGTTTCTTGGGTATATTTGCAATATCGATGATGATCCAATTTGTGAGCTACCTAATGGCTGCTGTAGCTGATTATCGAGGTGAAGATGGTAAATATGTCCCATCAGGTTCGGGAGCTCACTAATGGAACTATTCTTTCTATTACTTTTAATTGCTTTAATGGCAGGGGCGTTAGGTTCAGGATACCCGGTTGCCTTTGCCTTGCCAGGGGCTTCAATTATCACATTGGTATTAGCTGGATTAACCGGTTATTTAATTACTGGTGATCAAGGGGCATATTTCAGCCAAGGTGATGCCTGGACTTGGCTAAGCTCTGGGAATGCAAACCTCAGAGGAACTTACTGGGTCCCCGAACGTGATACCCTTATTGCTATACCACTGTTTATCTTTATGGGCATAATGCTTCAAAGATCTAAAATTGCTGAAGATTTGTTATTAACAATGGCAAACCTTTTTGGGCCAGTGCGTGGCGGTTTAGGTGTTTCTGTTGTATTCGTTGGAGCATTATTGGCTGCCACAACTGGTATCGTTGGTGCAACTGTTGTTGCAATGGGGCTTATTTCTTTACCGGCAATGCTTAGGAATAATTATTCACAATCTTTAGCGACTGGAACTATTGCTGCTTCAGGAACACTAGGACAAATTATACCGCCATCAATTGTATTAATCATTCTTGCAGATCAATTGGCTTCAGCTGCAGACCAAGGCTCAAGTATCCGTAAAGCACTCCACAAAGAAACAACTGGCGAGCTCTCTATGCCGTCAACATTTGATGTAACTTCTACATCTGCTGGTGAAATGTTTTTGGGAGCTTTCATTCCTGGATTAGTACTTGTTTGTTTATATATAATTTACATATTAGTTTTTGCCTTTTTGAAGCCATCGGCGGCCCCATCAGTTCCATATAAAGGAAAATATGACCGGGCATTTGCCAACAAAGTTTTCTTATCACTCGTTCCACCGTTATTTTTAATATTTATTGTTCTTGGATCTATTATGTCTGGAATAGCCACGGTTAATCAGGCAGGTGCCATTGGTGCTGCTGGTGCCTTGATCATGGCGGGTTATAGATTAACTGATGGCCAAAAAGGTTGCTATCATCCAGCAATATTATGTTTAGTAAGTCTCTTGGCGGTTGGGCTGATTTTATCAAATTTTGATACAAATATAAAAGGAATTGAAACTGGGCGTGACCAACTTGGTGTCTTTTTAGCAGTAATCGCAACTATTGGACTATTGGGTAGTTTAGTTTGGAGTGGTTACAGAGCATTTAAGATTGAAGATACATTAAATGGTGTGATGATGGAGACTGCTAAAGCTACGGCATTAGTTTTCATAATCCTTTTAGGGGCAGCTATTTTGACTGCTGCATTTCGTGCATTTGGAGGCGAACATTTAGTAAAAGAATTTTTGGATGGATTAGCTGGAGGCTTCTGGTCCAAATTTATTATAGTTATGGCTGTGATTTTCATACTAGGGTTTTTCCTAGATTTTATTGAGATTGCAGTTGTTGTAGTACCTATTGTTGCTCCAATATTATTGGCTGATCCTGGTGCGAATGTAACTGCAGTTTGGTTAGGCGTTATGATCGGCCTAAATATTCAGACGAGCTTTTTAACACCACCATTTGGGTTTGCTTTATTCTACCTTCGGGGTATTGCACCGGCTGTAGTCAAAACTATTAATATGTACAAAGGGGTCATTCCCTTTATTGTTCTGCAAATAATTGCAATGGTTATTGTGGCTAATTCACCTAACTTGGTTAATTATTTGCCAAATAGAGTAGCACTTCTGTCTGAAAATTCCCCGCCGCCCAGAAATCCACAAATCGCATATTGCGTTGATCAATACGTATCTAATCAGATTTCAATAAATGGTGATATTATTATTGCTGGAGCAGAAACAGCGAGTAAAATTGACTTATCGGTATTACCAAAGAAGCTATTCAAAAATACTTCTAAGAGCTTTGATAACGTCAGTCTTGCAATTGACCAGCTACGAAGTGCAGAATTAATAACTGAAGATTTATCTCAGGCATCGATAAATTTCCGACCTTTACATCAATCAGTTCGCTCAATTGAACGTAACATCCGTAGTTATGAAGAAGAGATCAAGCATATTAAATCTGACATGAAAAACTTGGAAGAGGGTGGCGAACTGCGCCCACTAGAAGAAAAAATCACTCGACTAGAAAAAGAAAAAGAAGCTCTAATTGCCTCTATTCCAGAAAGTTGGAACGAAGAACTAAAAACATTCCGTGATTTACAGAAGGCTGAACAATCCGCATATCGAAAATATACTAAATCTGCTCAAGCTGCATATCAACCAATTGCAAATATGAATGTAATTTTAGAAGCTAATAGTGATTATTTTATACTAGAGGAAGAATTGCTAGCCACTAAAACTCAAGTTGAAAATCTAACACCAGAAGAAATGATTGAACCTTTAGGGTCTCTTGGTAAGCGCTTTAGTAAAGTTGCTGGTGCGGAAAAAATAAAATCTGCAATATCTAAAGCCAGAAGAGCCTTGAAGTCTAGAAATCCTAGCAAAGAAAAAGCCCAAAAACAGTTAGATAAAGCAATCAAATTATATTCTGAACAAGTTGGATGGCGTACAGATGCAGCAGAAAGTATCTTGCCAAAATTGATTACTTATGAAGATTTAATGAGAGAAACTATTGGCATCAGAGATCAAGCAAAATTAACAAAAGAACAGGCTTTGTTTGTAGCAAAATGCCAGGCTAATCATCGAGATGTTTCATTGAATTTCTAATAATAAATAAAGTATTTATTGTTCAAAAAAACACTTGCATTCGGTCTGTGAATCAAGCAAAAGGCGCTCTGAAAGTGCCCCTATAGCTCAGCTGGTAGAGCAATTGATTTGTAATCAATAGGTCCGCGGTTCAAGTCCGTGTGGGGGCACCAGTTTCC
>FZLS01000053.1 GCA_900197625.1 Rhodobacteraceae bacterium Water-Bin34
GAATCGTCTTGACAAATGGGCATCGGCTAAAGATAGAGCTAATGGAATACCTACTAAACCAAACGTAAATGTTCCGGTTGCACCACAAATCACACAAACAATCACAGAACCAACCCCTACTCCTACACCAACTCCAACACAACCAACTCCTAATCCAACGGTTACTCCTAACCCAACCATTGTTACTCCCAAACCAACCGTTCCACCCATTCAGCCAAATCCTTATGTAAATGATATTGATGATAGTTTTAATAACTTTGATGATAGCTTCAACAATGCCAATGATCAAGATGTTGACTATACACAAGATTTGAATATTAATCAAGACAATGACATCAACAATGAGGTTACTGGTGACGGCAACTACATAAATAATCAGCAAGATAATTCCATTCGTAACTATGGTGGGGATCAGCGAGTCTTTAATTATCAAAGCAATGGTTATGGTAGCGGAGGTCAAGGACTAGATACTCCTGTTTCTGCAGCAACCATGGCTGGTTTTTATTCACCTAGTGATAGTCATGGTGCAAATGCTGCGCGTCTTGATCGTCGAATTACCCAAGCAAATGATTCCGCAAAAGACAATATGAATACAAGTCATATTGCTCAAGGTGCTATGCATATGGCGAGAAATAATCGAACTATTGATCCAGCCAAGATGGATGCACGTATTCAAGGTCGCGCTCAAGCAAGTAAAGCTCAGGCTTACATGATAGGTAACTCCATCTATGGTGATCTTGCAGGTTTTAATCCTCAGTGGAATCAACCACAATCCCCTAAGAAACCACAAATGCCTAATTTCGGTTAGTACATTAAATAATATTTAATCGATAGACTAATAGAAAAGAGAAAGTAGTATGACTCAATCAGGAGATAACGGATTCAATCAAATCCTCACCGCTGCTAAAGAGCGGCGTGGGAACTTGTCCGTTGACACAATGATTGTCAGTTCTCATTTGTCACAGATGAGGATGTTCATGCTACGTCGTGGTATTGAATTTTATGCGGAACAAGATAGCTATGGCTATCGAAAGGAGTTTCTTGCCAAAGTCTGCGAGCAGAATATGCTCGATATGAAATTAGATAGTATTGTTGATTACTTCTTGTGTGATGGTCAAGGGTTGTTTTACTTCCGTCCATCTGGAGACGATTATCAACTTCTTTATTTCCCGAAAGAAAACTATAGAGCCTATAGAGATCAAGAAGGAAATCTAAGTAGTGTCATATTGCGTTATACCTTTAACGTACAAGAGAATAAAGGCTTTGATAACTATCCAATGAGCGACCAGCGTGGTGGCAAGAAGAAATATATTAAGCTGCAGGTCTATAAAGATCGAATTGAGCAAACAATTTCTGATGAGAAGATTGAGTTTGAAAACTCATTAGGAGGACCACAAGTCTCATTGCCCGGTCAAGTCGAAACACTTACAAATAGCCTCGGCTTTATTCCAGCAGTTGAAATCTTTAATTACATGGATTGCACTGGTGAAGCTGCTGGTAACGGTGAGTTTGAGTGGCTATCGAATCAAATCATGTTTCACAATGATTTGGTACAGAATGTTCGTAAGAACCTAAAGTTCTTTGGCAATCCTACTTTGGTTTCTAGCCGTCCTAAGCACGACATCATTGAAAGTGGTGACGAAAATACTTTCCGTCCAACAATTAGTTCACAGGCAGGTTTTAGTGCCATCGGACGATCTAGTACACGTGTTAGCGAACCGTTTGGCGGTGCTTCAATGCTGGATGGTCAAGTCAAAATACCTAGAGTTGTTGCAAACGTTGAGCCAACAGATCGTATTAGCTACTTAACTCCTGACAGTGTTAGTGGTGATCAAAATATGTATGTCAAGCAATACCGTCAAGAGATTCGTCTGGCCTTAGGTGGTGTGGATGACCTTGACTTTCAAGCTGCTGGCACTGCATATGAAATCAAGACTTTGTATGGACGAGTTGCAGCGACTGCAGAAAAGAAAGCACGTGCAATGTTTACGTATGGACTATGCCGCTTGTTTGCATTAATGATCTCTCACGAAGAACGTATGTTCAATGAGAGCTTTAGCGTAGCAATTGGATTAGAAAAACCTGTCATTCCGTTGATAGAAGACTATCAAGACCCGGAAGAATTTCAAAAACAGAATGAAAAATATAGAAAGAACTTCGCTAAGTATGAGCGCTTAAAGAATGAAGCGCTGAGCGCTATACTTGAGGGAGGCGAAATGCCCCCTGGTGTAACTGGACTTATTCCAGATGGAAGCACACAAGTTGACTGGCGTTGGATGGGTGAAGTCTTTGAAGATAGCTCTGATGAGATCCTTCAAAACTCTATCGTTGTCCGAAACCTGCAAGAAGCAGGCGTTGGATCAATTGAAGCACTGAAGTACCTCTTCCCAAGTAAAACTGACGAAGAACGTTCAGCAATGCTAAGTGGATTTCCATTCAGAGTTGTTCAACAAACACAACAAAGTATTTCTCAATTCATTGGATTACTTGGCAATTTATATCAGTTGCCACATCCACAAACACCGGATAAGCCTTTGGCATCCGACCCGAACCTAGATATCACTGGGTTCTTATACAGATCACTAGATTATTTACGTAAGGAGTTAAGTTACAGTGGAAAGTACAAACCAAGTAGCAACGACACAGGCATCAGTAAGCTCTCCGATGCAGACATCCGCCGCTCCGGTCTCGGCAGGGCAGTACGCGACGAGCGCCTCCCAGACATTCCAGGGCTCACCAATGGGCCAGGCACCTCAGGCTCCGGTTTACCAGGCGCAGGCCCAGGTAGCGCAGGCTTCGGCACCGGCACAGGCCAGCAATCCATGGCAGGAGGCGTTTCAGGCACTGAGCGCAAGTTTGAATACAAGCAGCCCCTCCCAGGCCCAGGTTCCCTCCTCGGCGTATCAAACACCGACGCCTCAGGCACTTATCCAGGCTCCGTTGGCTTCGGTTCCCCAAACCCAGCAGCAAGCCCAGTATTCGGATCACCGGACTTACAGTCCCCAAGCTTCAACCCAGGCTTATCAGCAGCAGGCGTATCAACAGCAACTGGCCGCCCAGGAGGCGTACCAGGCGCAGCAAATGCAGGCTCCGCAGGTAAACGACGGGTATCTAAGTCAAATCAGCGACGAAAGTCTTGAAGTCCTTGAGCACTTTGGTGCTGAAGCCCCTTCCCTTCTGAACACCTATGCATGTGCCGTTGAGGATGCCCTCATCGAGCAAGTACAGCGTGGTCAGTCCCAGTCCCTCATGCTTGAAGCAGCTGGTGAAGAGCGTGCAGCAATGAACCTCATGCTGACCGACCCAGACGTTCTTGCTGATTACGTCAACGATTTCTACGGCCCTGAAGGTCCATATCCAACTGAGACTCCTCAAGAGGCACATGAGCGTCAGCAGTACGAAGCTTATGACCAGTTCGAAGCTGAAATCGAAGCACAAGAAATGGGTCAAGTACCACCCGCCTTCCAACGTTCCGTAATGGAAATGCCTACACCCGGTCGCCAGCAGAACCCTGCTAACGACTTCTGGAGCGGCTTTAGCCAGACGATGGATCAGAATCCTGAGAACGGACATCTATACCTCTCCCGGGCAGATCCCGGCATGCTCTCTACCAAGATGCTTGTTCAGGACACCTGATAAGTAACATGAGGGGATACTTAGATGTATCCCCTACAATATAAGTATTAGTTAGTAATTGAAAATGCAAAGAATTTCTCCTTTTACTATTGCAGAAGAAATGCTGCAAAATGCATCAGCTCAGCAAAATCAACGTGGAATGACACGTACGTCAGCTCCCCTAGGCCCACAGGCAATGGCTGCACCTAGCCCATACACAGATGTACGTGCTGCTGACGACGCACAAGCGTATAACAACTCCCGAATGATGGAGCAAAACGTCAATCAAAATACTTTTACTGCAATGCAGCAGGCAGGGGTTGATGCAAAGCGTGGTATCCAGAAGGAACAGCTTGCACTAGATAATCAAGAATATAAAGCCAATGCATTACTTACACAGCGCACAGGTGAAGTACTTAGCATGATGAATTCGCCAGCTACGTTGGCTATGGGCAATATGTCACCACTACAAATGGATGCATTCCGTGCTGATATTGCAACCGGCAAAGCAATGGCAATGGGCGTCAATCCAGATTTAGTTATGAATCAAGTTAACGAACAACGTTACGGTTAATTTATTACAATAAAGAGAGTTCTTGTAGATAGTTATTGTGCGTTTAGCAGGACAAGAAACACAACACGATCCTGAGGTATTCCAGACTATTTGGAAGCACCTTAAAACTGATGGTGTTCCTGATCAGGCTGCCAATCAAATGACAGCTGAGATGCTGACTCATGGTGAGGATTTCGAAAGTAGCGTAGCGAAGTATCAGCAGTACGAAGAAAACTATCGATCAAAAGGATTTAACGAACACGCTGCACAAGCAATGGCAGTAGAAGCATTAGAAGGAAGAGAAGAAGCACCGAAGGAAAGCATTAGATTTGCTCGAACACATGCTTGACTAAATATAGAATAAGGGCTACATTTAATATATAGACAAGAAAACAATATGTCAGCAAAAATTTCAGGTGATTCCGTACGTTCATATCTGCGTGACATCGGACGAATCCCACTACTTGAGCACGACGAAGAAATCTTACTTGGTCGTCAAGTTCAGCGAATGATGGAAATTAAAGCATGTGAGGATCTCCTTGATAATCCATCTCAAGAGGACCTAGCTGCATCACTTGAGATCACAACAAAAGAACTTAAACGTGAGATGCGTGCTGGTAAAAAAGCCAAAGACAAAATGGTTACAGCAAACTTACGATTAGTTGTGTCAGTAGCTAAGAAATATACAAAACGGAATATGGAATTGCTTGATATTATTCAAGAAGGCACAATTGGGTTGGTACGAGGTGTTGAAAAGTTTGATCCTGGTCGTGGCTACAAGTTCAGTACTTATGCATATTGGTGGATTAGACAAGGCATTACTCGGGCGATTGCAGAGAAATCACGTGCAATACGCTTGCCGATCCACGTCACTGAGAATCTCAACAAGCTTAAGAAAGCCCAGCGTGAATTAAGTCAACTAAATGGTGAACTACCCAATGTCTTTCAATTAGCTGAACACTTAGAACTTACAGTTGATGAGATTAAGGATTTAATGTGTAAGGCAAGACAACCAACTTCACTTGAAATCAAGATTGGCGAAAACCGAGATACAGCATTGATTGACTTACTAGAAGACGAAAGCCAGCTGCCTGACATGTTGATTGAACGCCAGTATATTAAAGAAGATATTAGAGAATTGATTAGAGAACTGCCTGAAATGCAAGCTGCTGTAATCTCTATGCGTTACGGAATAGGTGAAGAAATCTTAGAACCAATGTCTATGACTGCTATTGGCCAAGTCCTTAATATGAGCCGTGATCGTGTACGTACTTTGGAACAGAAAGCAGTAAGAGGGCTTAGAGAGAATAATGAGCAAATTAGTAATTATCTCTAATTACAATAAGAGTAGGTATCAAGACCACATGCGATGAATGTTACACAACAGATAATTAATACTGAGCAAGGCTATGGTGGTTCTCCCAAAGCAAATCCTGAGTATTATTCAACAAATAAAACCCTTGACTATGCAAAGGGTTCTAACAGTTTAATAAACGCACGTTCTGAGATAATTACTTCTGTCCCTACAACCTTTGCCTACAAGGACTCAGTTGGCTTGTTTGGTGCAGAGAATGTATTCATTAAAGTAGATTTAGACATACAAAGCGGCAAAGGCTTCTATCAAAACGTCCCTTCACTTCTTGACAACGGATATTACAGTATTTATGTAGACACAACTGACCCTGATATTGATTTCTATTATGACCCTGCAGAGATGGATTTTGCTCGCGAGTTCTTTCCTGAAAATAGTTTTGAACCTACAACATTAAATGATAATCTTGATAACATCATGCATCCAGTAGTAAGTGTATCTGTAAATAATTTAAAGACTGGAAACAAATTTGTCGATGCTTGGTTTGATGTTCGGTTGTACACCAAAGATCGTATTGAGCATCCATACGACACCTTATATATTGATCCGAAAAGCTATTTCTATATTGGGTTTCATGCCAGAAATACAAGACGACTGCCGTACAACGTGAGCATGACAGTCGGTGATTCGTATATTGCAGAAGAAGATTTAACTAGTGAGCAGCGGCGCTACCTCGTCTAGCTTTCCTCTTTGTCTGTTTCTTCAACAACCTCAGGCTCAGGCTCAGGTGCGGGAGGAGTAGGCAAGGGGCTGATAGTGCGTTTTAGTACACTGCCACCAGAAATTTTAGAGAACTGATATTCAACCAAAAGATCATTGCTACCTTCACCAAATACAGCTACGCGATCAATAGACCCCTTACTTTTTTGCGGGAAAGAGAAATTGCCATAGCCATCATGACGAATTTCCATCGTGACTGGACCAATGTATGGAACAACCAAACGTACAGATTCACCGTTGTCCAAAGCTACATTAAAGATCGCTGCTTCGATATATTGAATGGTTCCTTTTTTATTCCACCAACGTGGGAAGCGATGTACTGATCCACGATTGGGCAGGACTAGCTGCATCTCTGTGCCAGTGTGATCGACAACGTCAGTGCCACCCTTGTAAACAAGTTTATCGGCCATTAGTTTTACTTAAATACCTTCTTCTATTTTAGTCATCTTTTCATCAGCACGTTTTGACCATTGAAGATTATCTGCTCGACAATCTTTTTTGTCATTATTAATATGTTTCACAACACTACACCCCTTTAGTCGTCCGTATGGAGTTGGTGGTAAACCAAGAAATGCAAATGCTACAAGTGTGTGTACAGGAATAGTAATTAATTTCCTGCGCCCAATCCTTTGAGTCAAGTTAACAACCGGATATCCACCCTTACTAATCTTCTGTTTAAGGATCCTTTCAATCCTTCCTTTTGTACTTTTAATAAGACCTTTCTGGTTTACATAGTACTCAATGCAGCATTCAAAACCAGGCAATGTATGCACTGGCACCCATTCATTATTGTCTATAAAGTCCATATAACCAAGTATTCTGGGGTATCTAAATATTATTATAGCGATATTTATTAACATCAGTATATGTGACTAGTCGAAGTCACTTATAAACCTTTTAGCTTACGGAGTTAGAAATCCATGTGGATTGATAATGACTTTCCTAAGCTCCTTGGTGCAGAGCTTTACCGCCCTCACCCTGCCTACATCATTGAGATGGCAGTTGAGCCGGTAGTTGTCCACGATTTCTCAAAGCAGCCTGGTCAGACCGTGCAGCTTGATCGTTATCGTTTCTGGGGCAAGCCTGGTACCAAGGAGTCCCGTGAGCGGACAGCCGATCAAACCCTCGGCACCGCTTCAGCTCGCAACATCGTCAAGGACAAGGTCCTTGTGACTCTGCGTGAGTACACCGGCCCTGCCGATACCCGCGACACAGCACAGCCTTCTACCTTCAAAGTTGCTCGCGAAACCCTGATCACCGCTCAGCGTTTGCTGCTTGATACCGGCAACCTGAACGTGTTCCACCAGTCGATCGGTAGCTTGACGCTGCTTGACGACTATCGCCGTTGGCGCGACCGCGTCTTTGCTAACGAACTTCTGAAAGCAGAAGCAAATGGCAAAGCTGATAAAGAGCAAGGTGGCTACTACCTTCCTGGCGACAAAGTCAAAGGCGCAACTGGCGGAACCTTGGGTGTTACCTATGCGACTGGCGAGTCTGCCAAGTTCGATGTAACTACTGACCTTCTTGAAGTTGTTAAGGACATGCGTAAGCGCAACGTCCCCACCTTTGCTGATGGTTACTACCGCTGCATCGTGGACCCCACTGCAATGATGCACCTGCGTCAGAACAGCGACTTCCGCGAAATCGCACGTTATCCAGGCACTGGCATGGTCAACCCCATGTCACCCAACCAGGCACCCAACGCAAACTTCTACCAAGGAATGGGTCCTGCTTACGGCCAAGCTGGATTTGTTGCTGGTCAACCCGTAATGCCTACTGGCTTCCTCTTTGAGGGTGTCCGTTGGTTCGAGTCCACCAACCTGCCCGAAACGTCTTACAACCTGATTGTGACCGACGCTGCTGCTGGTGCTGCTGATTACACAGCTTCCCAGTTGATCTTCTTCGGCCCTCAAGCTGTGGGTGTGGGTATTGGTGGTAACAATGCACAGATTCTGTTGAACAACAACGACGACTTCAGTCGTTTCATCATCATGATCTGGAGCTTGTTCGCCGGTTTTGAAGTACTTAATAAGGACTTCATCACGGTTGGTTACTCTTTCGTATATTGATAGGAGCTACCTAACTATGTCCGTAATTTTTCCCGGCAATTATGTCGCACATTTGAACGCATATCGCGATCAAGGTGTGTTCGCACTCCCAGGCGTTGAGTTCTATCAGGTCGTCGGTGCTGCAATTGTTGATTCCAACGTTGCAGACTCCGGTACCCTCACGCCTCAAGTTCAGTCACCTGACCTCCGTCAGGATGACAAGCCACGCTTGAACAAGTCAGTGACTGTTCCTGCTGGTGCTGTTGTATATCGCACGGCTATTAACACCGTCAACCTGTCCTCTACAGGCACCTCTACGGTTGCTGTTGATGGTTTGACAACCGCTGGCCTGGAAGCATCCTTGGCAGCTGTTGGTGGTGTTTATCCCGCCGCTGGTGGCAAGACAACCTTCGATGGCTTTGCAACGACTTCTAGTGAGTCTGATGCTGCCCCGATCACTATCGTTCACTCAGGTCCTTTGAACCTGGTTGATACTGATAGCTGCGCCGCTGTGATTGTTGAAGTCTGCTACTACCTGTCTGCAGACGGTCCTGATTCAGATGACCTTTCCCTCCCTTACAAGACGGAAGCTGGACAAGGTTATTGATAACTTAGTCCGACATTATAAGCGTCTCTTAGGAGGCGCTTTTTTTGTGTCTATAATAATGGGGTACGGTATAAATAGTAATGAGTAATCTTTTTCAGGATCAAAAAACAGGCAAGCTTGTTGAGTTTATTAATAAGCACGATAAGGAATATGCAATGGTCAGAGACGCTGGAGGAAATATTGCTTATGTATGTCTTGATTCATTAGTTCCCTATGACAAAGACAAAGGACGTCTGACCAAAGTGGCTTCTCCTCAGATTCAACCTGAGCCCGAAGAAGAGCTACCAGTGCCCGTCGTACCTATTGAAGATACACGCCTAAATCTAAACATGGCACCAGCAGAGCAGATTGCAAAAAGACTGCCTGGTGTTGGCTATGCCACAGCAAAACGGATTGTTGAACTGCGGATGTCATTGAGTGGTGAGCGCTTTAATAACCTCAAACAATTGGAAAATATTCCCCGCGTTAACTGGGATCAACTTATTGAAGAAGACCTAATCTTTATTAGTTAAACTAGGGTTAGTATTATTGAGAAGATAAATGCTAACAGTACAGGAAGCACTATTGTTCCAAGCTGCTAAAGCTGAGCAGGATCGAATTGATGCACAAGGAACTGCTGGTGTAATTGGAGGAATGACCGGTGCTGTTCTTGGAACTACCGGTGGAATGATTCCTCACAGTATTGGTAAGCAGATTAATAAAGCAAGAGGACGTACACCAGCCCAATTTAAACCAGGGCCACGTATGGCAGGTGGTCTAACTGGCTTGATTCTTGGTGGAGGTTTAGGTGCAGGTACTGCAGCAGTTATGAAGCAAGACAACCCTGCGGCAAACATACTTGCCAAAGTTCAAGCTAAAGGTGAGCTGAGCGAGTACGACGAGTATCAACTACAACAAGTTCTTCGTAATATCTACAGCAATCAATCGAGGATGGCGTAATGGAACTAGATGATTATCTAAAATCCAAAACTAGATTTCATCTGGGATATAACTCAGGTGCACAACTTCCAGCTGGAGATCGTTCTAGGCTTGAAGAAGCAATGGCTCTAGTGCCTGATGAGCTTTGGTATAACGAAATTGTTTATCACATTAAACGTTGCGACAACGCATGGAAAGTAAGTGCCTACCTGCCTGATGACATCCTGGATCCAAGTGGTCAAGGTATCGTCAACTTCTCACGTCAAGAGATTATTTCAGGAGATGTTCAACGCACTATCTCACAATCAGATCCGTTAAAAGGTGATGAGTACTTCCGTGAAATCTATTTACGAGAATGTGATCGATTGGCTGAGACTTTGTATGTTGCTAATTACCGTCGTCCTGAAGTACGGCGTTATGCCTTTGATCGTTCTGGTGCTGAGTTTATCTTGGCTGTGCCTGGTCCTGCAGACACTGCGGTAGGTTCAAGAATTGTTTTACATAATACTTGGCGATAAAGTAGAATATATCTAGGATATATAGCAAGAAGGTTATGACACAAAAAATCACGATGGGTCGTCGCCTAAGTGATAGGCAAAGAGCTATTGATGCTAAAATTGCAATGGGTCAGCATGGTACTAGCTTCAACCCCAATGCTGGTGATATCCCTGCAGTAAAGCCAGCTGCACCATCATCAACAGCAAATGCACCTGCTGATGACCCTATGGATCGTACAGGTAGTGTTGCCTTAGGTACATCAGGAACAGAGGAACCTAACCAATCTTCTGAACAATTCCAATCAACTGCTCTAGAAGATCGCTTGGCGAATATTCAGAGAGGGATTGAACGAAGTGAAGGTAATGCTTATAACTCTGGCTACAACAATCGTTCTGTTACTGGGAGCATCGGCTGATGAGTAGACGATCAAATTCTAAAAATTTAGATCCAATGCGCTTTGCACCTGAAGCAAAGTCACTGTCAAACCTGCCTGGCTCACCGGAAAATACAAATCCGATGAACATTCGAGCTGCAGGGCAAGAAAGTACCCCTCAAGTTGGTGGAGCAAGTATTTATAACGACTCAAACCAAAATGGTGTCTACCCACAGATGGGATCTGCCGTGCTCGATCCAATGCAGTACGCACCAACTCAGATGTCAAATAGTCCAGTAGGTCAAAAGTTGAATGCTGGTTTTAACTATGGTCAACAACCACAGCCATCAGAAAATGCTGGTGACCCAATGGAAGGAATGCGTCTTGGTCAAAACGCACAAAGGAAAGGCATAATGGCACATCCTTATCTCGGAATGACAGGATCACCCGTGATTATTCCTGGAGCTATGGATCCAAGTCTCCCAGGCCAAGGTCAACCATTGATGCAACCTATGATCACAGTAGACGGACAAAACAATTCTAAGAAAGGAGCTAAAGCGTAATGGCTACTACAGCAACTAATAAACAACCCTTACTTGTTGATCGTGTTTTTCATAAAGCGGTCAGTGCTATGTCATTGGCATCTGGTTCGGCAACATCCCTAGACATTGAAGGAACGAATCAATCCGCAGTGCTTGTGGACTGCAGTGCTAACGATGGTGCTGTTGTGGAAGACTTATATGTCATCGCACGTACAAGCACAGATCAAGCCTATACAGCTCTCTTCTATCTAAGTTCTGCGGTTGATTATCTACGTCCAACAGAAGGTGTGTATGTGGGTAAGTTGACAAGCTCAACGACTGCCGCTGCTAAAACATCAGCTACTGATCTTCCAAAAGTTCTTGCACCTCTTGCACATGTTGGATCTGATGCACAAGTCCGTGCACTTTACATTCCTAAAGGGAATGTACTGTGGTGCACTCTACAGTTAGCAGGATCAGTCAACACTACTGATACTCCAATCATTGCAGCTCAAGGCGGCTTCTATTAAGACAATGCCTAGAAAGAAAAATGGATATGGAAACTTTAATGTAAACAAAATAAAAGGCATAAACAGTTCGTTTGACAAGGGGAAAGGATCAGCATCTGCAGGTAACTATCCTGCAGTTCGATCATTTGGGTCCACAATAACCAGAAGTGCTATTGAGCAATACAACTTAGAAAGTACATGGAGCAGATGGAGACGTGGTCTTGAATATTATTACCAAGGTGCATACCTAGACTTCACACAAACAGATGCTGTGCTTTACCAAGGAACAGACTTTGAAGTTCCTGTAACATTTATTGGTCAGCGCTTTGCAACTAAGAACGCAGACAGTAGAACTCATTATGCAATTCGACGTGAGGTTGATCAAAATCAACAGTTAGGTGTAATCGTTGAAAGATATAACGATGAATATGCATACCCCGAATACAAGCGTGCAAAAGAAATATGGCTAAAAGTTGACACGTCAGCGGGCTATTCAGACGATTTACTTTTACGATCAGTTGGTGAGCGAATAACTGATGGCGTAACTGCTGCAAATATTTCATGGGTGCTCACATCTGCTAAGCACCCTGCAGTGTATCTAGGTAAATCACAAGCAAAAGGAGTAGTAGCAGTAACGACTGTCTCATTGAGTGATGTATTAGCAACTGAATTTATTACTAACAACAATGGAGATATCCAGTCACTAGTAGGTGAAGTAGTCAATATGCCTGACTTCTATCAAAATAGAACGATCAGCGCCTTAGATAAATTTACAGATTATCCATATGAGTTCCGTGTAAATCTTACAAAAACAATAACTAGCGCGTCAATTCAAATTCTAGATACTAGTACAGGACTGCCACCAACGCTAGGTGAAATCAATACTGCAAATCAAATTTTTAGCACAACAACTGCAACCAGTTCATTGGAAGGCGACTTTGTCTATGAGAAGGAACGATATCAACGGTTCTTTGGACAGCAGTATTTAACAGCTGATTTGGTTAGATCTGAGTTGACACAGCTCGCATACGGAGTATTACCTTGGATTATTCAATCAGTTAAAGCTGATGTCGCAAATAACAAACTAACAATTACATCTGAACCGTTTCAAAGCAGTCTGCAATTATATACACCTAGTGAAACACATCGATATATAATTATGCCAGAAAAAGGATTCACAATTAAGACTCCAGATGTAGATGAAGATGGTAATTACAAACATGCACCACCAATGCCTGGAGAAAAACTTTGGGAAAAAATTGACTTAGCGGTAGACCCATGGATAGACGAAATATTTTCAAACAATCAACCCTTGTCTATATCAGAGATCTATACCTGTAGTTGTCCAGCCTATCTTCATGCTGTATTGCGGAACCCTGAATCAACTGATGATGATGGCAAAAAGATTAACAGACAGCAACGTCTTCCAACACCTACTGCAAAAGGTGCTTCAACTTATGAAGCCAATGGATTGCTAAAAACAGTAGGCATTGCGGAGTCATGGGCCACAGATGAATACAAAAAAAGCTTTAAGGTTTGTAAGCACACCATCGCTGCAATGTTTATCAACAAGGTACGAGTAATGGAACCTAATACATTTCCAAGTGCTGATGCTCGTGAGAAGTTTGAAGCAAAATTAGCCAAAGACATTGAGGAAGTTGCTGAAGAATTTACGGCACAGTTAAGACGATCGGAGATGACTCAAATAGAAGTTATATATGCGCTAGCAGAAGCGTTAAACCTTGATGACGTAGAAATTGGCTATGTGTTATTAACAAGTAAATTCTAATCAAATACAATAGATAAAGAAACATGTGAGTGTAGTTGTGACCTCAAGTAATGAAAACTACCAAGGCGTATTGGATGCTATTAATGAAGTACGTGCACGTAATGGAGAGTCTGCTCAAAACAATCCACCAAACTGGAAAGGTATTATTAATGCCTTACAGTCACTAAACAAATGGGGTCAGGTAGAAAACGGAGATACTCCACCAGGATATGTACCTGATTACGATTCAGGAGGCAGCATAACCGGCAGTCACTACAATCCACAGCCTGATAATGGTCGTCTGTGGTTTGATATACGATCGGGCCGTCTGCTTATTTGGCAAGATGATGGTTGGTATCAAACTAACGGTGCTGACGGTCTACCATTTTTTGCTACCTCTGCACCTGCATCAGAAGTCCCAGGTGCACTTTGGTTTAATACAGCAAACTTAAATCTATATATCTATGATGGCAACAACTGGATCTTAATTTCAAGTCCTACAGGCGCAACAACCACAACAGCACTCCCATTAACCTCAGCAGAAAGTAACTTATTCCCTGTTCCCACTGATATACAAACGCAGAATCAAGCCAATGCTTACTTTATTGGAGCTGTATCTACACTACAAACCAACGTTACAGCGTTGCAAACAGAACAAGCTGCACCTATCTCAGCTTCTGCACCTAGCGCAACAACAGCTGGTGAATTTTGGTTTAATAGTACAACGTTAGAACTAAGGGTGTCTTATGGAGGAGCATGGGTGCCTGCTTCTCTGCCGTTAACGGATGATACTGATTTTGTAGCACTGAGTACTACTGTTACCAACAACTACACAACCACAACCAATCTGATTACAGCATCTAATGTTCGCATCACAGCACTAGAGAATGTACCACTACGTACGTTAACGCTTGCAGTTGATAGTAATGAAAAAGCAATTGTACTAAATGATAGTGCTGCAACAAATACTCAAGTTAAGTTTTTGGGTACAAATGGAATTGGTATAACAGTAACGGCTTCAGATATAACAGTCGATGCTGCTGATGTTCTTACAGCTGCCAGTGGATTAATTACAGCAACTGGATGGGGGACAGCAATTACTAACCTGACAACCAGGACCACCACTTTAGAGACAGATGTAACTGCTTTGCAGAATACACCAGTTGTATCAGTTAGTGCATTCAATACGCTAAATACTACCGTTAGTGGCTTACCTACAACCTCTGACTTGAATCTGAAAGTTGACAAAAGTAGTCCATCATTTACTACCGACGTAGACTTCAATAACAATCGCTTACTTCAAGTAGGTACAGCTACTGCATCAACAGATGGAGTGAACAAGGCGTATGCGGACGCAATCAAAACGTATGCAGATAATACTTTTATTACTCAAACGGCCAGTACATTAGGCAACCTAATTATTAGTCGTACAAATCTAAGTTCGCCTGCTCTTGATTTCTCAGGATCTCATACTAATAGTTTTGAAGCATTTAAATTCAAGACATATGGTGGATCAGGAACAGTCACATTTGGTGTTACTACTTACACAAATGAATATGCTTATACATTTACTGGTGACGAAGAGTTCTCTTGGATTGGTGCCAGTGGTAAAACAGCATTTATAGATGACACTGGTATTACTACTGAAGCTTTAACAATCGCAAATATTAGTAGAAACTCTGGTGGCACACAAGTATTGTCCAACACAATTGATGTAAAGGAACGGATTTCTACATATCAGACTGCATTGATTGGAGTGAGGACTGCATTAAATACCTCTTCTGATTACGCTAGCTTTAAGACAGCTGCATTAACCGCCCTAGCCAACATTTAATCATGCCTTCATTTAACTTTCCATCTAATCCAACAAATGGGATGACTGTCAAAAACAATACTACAGGAGTTTCCTATTCATGGGATAAAGAATCTAATTCGTGGAACATTGTACGTACAAACGTGAATGATGCTCTCGATAATGTGACGACAGCGTTAGTATCGTTAACAGGTCCGATGGAAAATAAAGATGTTTAAGCCCGAAGATTTTCACTTGTCAATGGAAAAAGAACTCAAGAAACGAATCATCTTTGACAACATTAATGCGTGCGATAATGTTGAGACTCTACAAAATAGTCTTCGTCAAGTTACTGATCAATTGATGAAGTACCAACAGCTACTAGATGCCACGCTACGACAGCTGTTGGACATTGAACTAACAAAGTTAGAATAGATAGAGAAAGCTATTGGATGACAGATGCCTAATGTTGGAGACACTAAAGCAAGATTTGGTCGTCAGTATATCTATTTAAATCCTGCCCCTAACGGAACAGGAACTATAGGTGAATGGCGTTTGCGTATTGATGATAATGGTCAACCACCCATTAGATCAGGTGGCACTACTAATTTAGGTTACCAAGCAACTGTTGCAGCTGGTCAGCCAACTATTGTTGCAGGCAATCTCATTTACTTGGATTCTGCAGGAGAAGCAAAACTTGCAGACGCTTCAACTATCGCTGAATCTGTTGTTGTAGGCATGACAACAACACAGGCAAGTGCTGGTGCTTTGGTCGAATTTACAAGGAATGAAATCAAGACAATCTTTAATGTCTCAACAGTTGTTGAAGGTGGACCTTCTGCATTAGTTCCAGGCACAGTGTATTACTTGAGTACGGTTGCTGGTAAATGGACTACAACTCCAAATACCACTACTGCTGGTTCAGTGATTAGATCCTGTGGCACAGCAGTAGATACAGACAAAATGTCTATTGAAATTCAAATTGTTACTTCTGCAATCTAATGGCAAATCGTAAAATCACCGTACTTAATCCAACAGGGTACCAAGAGCTATTTCAATCAGGCGATGTCCTGGTATTAGATGGGAGTGTAGATCTTCAATCAAATGGCATTACAGGCATTCCTGATCCAACACAAAATTTAGATTGTTCAAATAAAAAATATGTAGATGACACTAAGGCTTTGCTTGACAGTGACATCGCAACAATCAATACTAACATCACAAACCTGACGAACAGTATTGGTAACGGTACTATTAGCTTCAGTGCTTCACAGAACATGACTGTGTCTGGCAGTCTTACAACCAATCAGGCTGGTAACTCAACAATTACATTGACCGGTCCAGATCTAACGAATCTATTACCAAAACCATCCGCTGATGGTGTTTACGTAGTCAATAAAACAGGAGTCAATGTGACATATGTCGAAGTGATTGACGGCGGTTCATATTGATAGAATGAATACAACAGTTCTTACTGTTGTTATATTGCTTATTAGTCAAGATGAAGTTACAATTAAAACGCAGTAATGTTCTAGTTAGTGGTGGTGCAAAAGAACCAACTGCGGCACAACTAGATTACGGCGAATTAGCAATTAACTACAGTGCAGGAGATGCTGCTATCTTCTTAAAGGATAGTACTAATAATGTTATTCGAATTGCTGGTGTACATAATATTGCTGACGACGGTCTAACTAACATACCGACTACCACAAGTCCTCCAACAACTCCAACACCAGAAGCTGGAAACCTATGGTATAACTCAGAAGATGGCCGTTTATATATTTACTACGTAGATGATAATAGTTCTCAGTGGGTTGACGCAAGTCCCGATACTTGGCAAACCACAATAATCCCAGATATTACTAACCCTACTCATCAGGCAGGGACATTGGATGATCGATATATTAAAACCAATGCCCACACGCTCACTGGTGCTTTGTTGCTTGATAATGCAGCAACTGTGGCAACACCAGACCTTGCATTTGATGGCGACTTAAATACAGGTATCTATTCGCCTGGAGCCGATTCCTTAGCAATTACAACTGCTGGAACGCAGCGCGTCACGGTTGACAGCTCGGGAAATGTTGGAATTGGTACATCGGATCCTGTACGCAAGCTGCACATACACGAGCCCAGTAGTAATGACAATTCTTATATCCATTTGACCTCTGCTACTACAGGTACAGCGATAAGTGATGGATTGTCAATCTTTCAGTATGGTACTGGAACTCGAAAGGATGCGGTAATTGCGCTACGAGAGAATGCCGATTTAATTTTTCGGACAAATAATTATGATCGGCTTCGAATCGACAGCTCGGGCAACTGTGTATTGCAGTATACAGGTAAATATATGCTCAGAGAAAACGCAGTTAATGCATGGTCAATGTATACAGATGGTGCAAACTATCCTCTAATATTTAAGGATGAGTACAATGCTGCCGAGCGGTTACGAATCGACAGCTTGGGAAAAATTGGGATTGGAACTTCGTCGCCTGCCGAACTTTTGCATGTGTCCGGATCGGGGACTCAAGCAATAAGACTGGAAAATACTTCATCAGCTCCTGGTAATGCCAATTTAGAGCTTAAACTAACATCCAATACATTTACAATTGGGCTTAACTCTACATCTAACATTTTCAAAGACACTGCTGGACGAGAGTACATTTGGTACCAAGCTGGCAACGAGCGCATGCGAATCGACAGCTCGGGTAATGTTGGGA
>FZLS01000033.1 GCA_900197625.1 Rhodobacteraceae bacterium Water-Bin34
ATCTGATTGCAGATGCTAATCCAATATCAATGCCCCTTGCATTATCAATTTCAGTGGCTAATTCATTTAATGCTATTTTTTTCTCTTTAGCAATTATCTTAAATTGTATCCAAAAAGGATCCTCTAAGCTTACACTTGTACGGTGCCCTTTGAGTGTCAAAGAATGTTTCTTTGGTCTATTGGGCTCATTCATTGGTTGTCAACATGAGTCATAATATTTTGCTCAATTTTGTTTGATCATTTATTTTGGTCCAAGCATATTATTTGGCTTTACAACTCGATCAAAAGTAGACTCGTCTACAAACCCTAAATTTATGGCCTCTTCTTTTAGCGTTGTTTTGTTTTTGTGAGCAGTTTTTGCTACTTTTGTAGCATTATCGTATCCAATCTCGGGCGCTAATGCGGTAACCAACATTAAACTATCCCACATTAATGAAGAAATTCGATCTTCATCAGCCATAATTCCTGTAATACAATTATCATTAAAGGCAACTGATGCATCACCTAGTAACTGAATTGATTGCAAGACATTGTAAGCCATCATGGGCTTATAAACATTCAATTCAAAGTGACCTTGTGAACCTGCAAAGCCTACTGCTGCATCATTACCAAATACATGTGCACATACTTGCGTTAATGCTTCACATTGTGTTGGGTTTACTTTTCCCGGCATAATTGAAGATCCAGGTTCATTTTCGGGAAGTATTAATTCACCCAATCCACATCTTGGGCCTGAGCCAAGAAATCGAATGTCATTTGCTATTTTAAATAAACTTGCTGCCAATGTTTTAAGAGCTCCTGACATTTCAATCATTGCATCATGAGCAGCAAGTGATTCAAATTTATTTGGAGCGGTAACAAAGGGAAGCTCAGTTATTTTTGCTATATTTTCTGCAACAATTTTATCCCAACCTTTTGATGTATTTAAACCAGTACCAACAGCCGTACCACCTTGTGCTAATGGGTAAATGTTTAATAATGCATGCTTAATGCGAGCTATGCCTTGTTCCAATTGAAATGCATATCCACTAAATTCCTGACCTAGCGTTAAGGGAGTTGCGTCTTGTGTGTGAGTCCTGCCAATTTTTATTATATGTTCAAAATCGTTTGATTTTTTTACCAAAGATTTGTGAAGTTTTTCTATACTAGGTATTAAAACGTTGTTTGTAGACATAGCTGTTGCAATATGCATCGCTGTAGGAAATGTATCATTAGATGATTGGCCCATATTACAATGATCATTTGGATGAATAGGAAATTTGGATCCGATTACACCCCCCAACATTTCAATTGCTCTATTTGAAATCACCTCATTTGAATTCATATTAGATTGTGTTCCAGACCCAGTCTGCCAAACCACAAGAGGAAAATGATCGTCCAATTTACCTGCTATTACTTCGTCTGAAGCAGCCATAATTGCATTTGCTAAATCTGAAGGTATTTTTCCAGCATCATGGTTTGCTTGTGCGCATGCTTTTTTTATAACTCCGAGTGCTCTGACGATTGCAATAGGTTGTTTCTCCCATCCAATTGGAAAATTCATTATAGACCTTTGGGTTTGGGCTCCCCAATATTTATCATTTGGTACTTCTAATGGACCAAAACTATCTGTTTCTATACGCTTTTTTACCATAATTATTCTCTATTAAATGTTGTGATTTCTATACGCAGTTAGTCTACATAATACAATAAATGGATATTTATTTTTTACGAAAGCTATCGAGATTTACAATTTCAGCAACATTGTCTTCCTCTTCAATCACTACCATATTACTTTCAGGAATTTCTTCATGGATATCATTGTCTTTATTTTCTTCACCTTCAAAGCGAAGCCCAAATTCAACGGAAGGATCAACGAAGGTTAAAATAGAGTCCCATGGTATTGTAAGGTTTTCTGGATTGTCACCAAAATTTAAAGTTATGGAAAAGCATGTATCATTCACATCCAGATTATCGAACCAATGCTGTATAACTATCGTCATTTCTTCAGGATATCTTTCCTTTATCCAATCAGCCACTATAACGCCCTCTGATTTCGTTTTAAATGAAATGAAATAATGATGATTGCCGAGAAGACCATTAATTGATGTTTTTTTAAGAACATCAATCATAAGGCCTTGCATAGCTTTTTGCATCATTTGAGCGTAATTTATAGTGTCAGTCATATTGATTATGTTCCTAAATATCACAATTCTTATGATAATGAATTTTAAAATATATAAAAGGCTTAATATATCTTAGATATACAAATTTTCTTAGGATAAATTTACTAATGATAAGATATATATACATTATAATTATCTTGCAACTTACTGTTTTAAAGCAATTTTTTTAAGTGAAGGTTTCTGTTGCCAGGTACCTCCGAACCCCGCTTAGACCGCTGGTCTAAGACTTAAGGTTCCAATTTTTCGGACCGCTTACGCAGCCAAAGCCATCGGTGCTTTGTTGTCATTTGCAACTAGCTTAATTGGGTCGATAACAGCGACACCGCACCGGGCAAAAGCTAACATCTTTAGACGTCCGTCGATCCTATTTCGACCCCTAAGTCCACAAATGATGGATTTTGGTGGAGTCGCCGGGTACCGCCCCCGGGTCCGATCCGCTTATTACATGCGCGTTTATTACCATAGTCTCAAAAAAGACAATTTTGTTATAACTTGATTATAGTTTTTATTAAAGTCGAATAAGAATTTTTTTAGGATTTTAATTATTAATTATCAAAGTTTTCTCATTGAACCGATATATAGTAGTTCATATAGTTACATATGCACTATATGATGTTATGTGAATCGAATGTTATTCGTTTTTTATAAATTTTAAAAAATATTTCGAGATTAAAAGGCAAGATAATCATGATTAAAGCAATTCTAGCATGTGATGATGAATGGGGAATTGGTAAAGATGGTGATTTACCTTGGCCTCATAACCCGGCGGATCTTAAATGGTTCAAAAAGAATACTCTTAATTGTATGGTGATAATGGGTAAATCCACATGGGATAGTTTACCGCGAAAACCACTTCCAAATAGAGAAAACATGATAGTAACCAAAGCCAAACAAGAATTTGGCTTTGGTGATTATGAATTTGCTAACTTTTCTGAAGCTAAATCAAGAATTCTAGATATTAAAGATAAAGAAGATGTTTGGATCATCGGAGGCGCTAAATTAATCGAAGGTATGATTCATTTAATTAACGAATTTCATTTAAGTCGAATAGATGGAATTTTTAATTGTGATACTTTTTTACCTAAAGATTTAATCAAAGAGCATTTTGTATTGTCTGATCAAAGTAAATTAGAAGGTGTAAACTTTGATATATGGTGTAAAAAATGAAACAATATTTAGATGCGTTAGAATTCATTATCAATAATGGGGAAGAAGTAAGTGACCGTACGGGAGTAGGTACACACAGTGTATTTGGTTATCAGATGCATTTTAATCTTCAAGATGGCTTTCCAGCAGTAACAACAAAAAAGCTAGCATGGCATAGCGTTATTGGTGAACTTTTATGGTTTTTAGAGGGCAGCACTGATGAGAGACGATTAGCAGAGCTTACATTTAATAAAGACCGCAGTGAATTAATTAATAAAAACACAATATGGACCGCTAATGCTAATTCACAAGGGGTTTCTTTAGGTTATGTTAATAATGATTTAACAAAACAATTGGGACCAGTATATGGTCATCAATGGAGACATTTTGATCAAAAAAATGAAGATAGTGGTACTAAAACTGATCAAATTAATTGGTTAATAGAAGAAATTAAAAGTAATGCAGATAGTAGAAGGCTAATACTATCTGCATGGAACCCAAATCAAATAAGTGAAATGGCATTACCTCCCTGTCATACGTTGGCACAATTTAGGGTCATGAATAAAAAGTTAAGCTGTCAGCTGTATCAGAGAAGTGCAGATATGTTCCTGGGTGTTCCATTTAATATTGCAAGTTATAGTTTGCTCACTCACATGTTAGCTCAAATATGTGATTTAGAAGTTGGTAATTTTGTCTGGGTAGGAGGCGATTGTCATATTTATAAAAATCATAAGCAACAAGTACATGAACAACTCAAGCGATCACCACAAGAATTACCAAATTTGCGTATGCCTATTTTTAGAAATTTAGATGAATTGTTAGAGACTAGGCCAACTGATTATAATTTGGAAGGGTATAAACCTCTCGATAGCATAAAAGCACCTATGGCGGTCTAATATATAAATAAAAGATTTATTTTATAATTTTATTTTGAAAATAAAAATGGCGCAAAATTGCGCCACTTTTAATCGATTTCTTTTAAATAACTTGGTTATTAAACTAATGCAATGTTTGTTGCGTTTTGTTTACCGTTGTTACCTTCTTCTAGTTCATAAGAAACTTTTTGATCATCTTCTAAACCTTGAAGGCCTGCAGCTTGAACAGCAGTGATGTGTACAAATACATCATTTCCTCCATCTGCAGGTGCGATAAAGCCGTAGCCCTTTGTTCCGTTAAACCATTTTACTGTACCGTTAGGCATATTAAACTTCCTTTATTACCACACGCGACATGCTGTGGCTTGGTGTGCTTGTGTCAGAAATCAGCAGACGACACTAAGGAAGAAAGCAGATTGGTGATTAAATTGGCATCACATTTTTCATTTACTAGTTTTTGTTAGAATAATCAAGTGTTAGGTTTTATAGATAATTATTGTTATTATATATTTTAAATAAAAGTGTGTGAATGTTGCATAACTTATAGATTTTGATTTAATGTTTAGTGCTTTCCTTGTAATTAAGGTTTGAAAATTATTAATTAATTAAGATTAACTTGAAGTAGAATATTATGAAAATTTTTGGATTGAAAAACTGTGATAAGTGCCGGTTAGCTTTAAAAACCTTATTAAGTTCAGGTGTTAATGTTTCGTTAATTGATGTGAGATCCGATGGTATCTCTGTGGAGCAGCTGGAACGTTTTTATAAAAAATTTGGATCTGAACTTGTTAATAAGCGCTCTACTACTTGGCGTAATTTGCCTGAAGATGAAAAGGTACAAGATATAATCCCGCTATTGGTTAAATATCCAACATTAATGAAGCGGCCAATAATCAATTTAAATGATAAAATTGAGTTGGGGTGGGATAAGGACGTTGAAAGGCGTATTTTAACTTAAAATAACCACTATCTAACAGTCAGCTAACCTACAAAGGCCTTTTCAACAACATAATGCGAGGGAGAAGAATTTGAGCCCTCAGTCAATCCAGCAGTATTACATATTTCCTTTATGTCATTATTTAATCCAATGGATCCGCAAACCATTAATCTATCTGTATCTGGATTTAATGGGGGAAGGTTAAACTCACTTTCAATTGTTCCATCGGTAAGTAATTTAGTTATACGCCCCATATTTTTTGAAATTTCTCGAGTAGTTGTTGGGTAAAATTTTAGTTTATCGCCTATAAATTCTCCAATTAATGGGTCATCTTGAAGTGAATTTACTAATTTTTTACTGTATTCTAATTCTGGCAAATCTCTGCAGGTGTGACATAAAATTATTTGATCATACCTCTCATATAAATCTGGATCTCTAATAAGTGATGCAAATGGAGCAAAACCTGTGCCTGTTGCAATTAAATAAATACGTTTTGCAGGTAATAAAGCATCCAAAACTAGTGTGCCAACTGGTTTTGGTCTCACTATTAAATTATCGCCAATCTTAATGTTCTGTAGTTTTGATGTTAGCGGTCCATCTTTAACTTTAATTGAATAAAATTCTAATTCGTCGTCCCAGCTTGGAGACGCGATTGAGTATGCTCTCAAAAGCGGTTTTTCATTTTCATCGAGCAATCCAATCATAACAAATTCACCACTTCTAAATCGCAAGCTTTGAGGTCTTGTTACACGAAATGAAAACAGACGATCTGTATAATGATTAACTGATGTAACAGTTTGCGTATTTGGTATAATTTTTGTCAATATTCTAGTCTCTATAAATTTTAAAGTGAGTTAGCCTAAGGAGAGGGATCTTTCCAGATTTTTTTATTTGAAATATTTATTATATATCATATCAATGATTATAGTTCTTATACATTTAATAGAATAAAATTCTATTATAATATCTATTATAACTTTAAATTAAGAATATAATACTATAGATAATAAAAATATATAAAAAATATACTATACAAAAGGATTTTTTGGAATGGCTTTCCAGCTGGATAATGTTGATAAAAAGATACTCAGTGAATTACAAATAGATGCCTCTCAGTCATTGGAAGATATTGCAAAAAAGGTTGGTGCGTCAAAAACACCTGTTTGGAACAGAATAAAAAAATTAAGAAAAATTGGTATAATAAAAAGTCATACTGTTATACTTGATCCAGATAAACTAGGCTTAGAGGCATGCTTTTTCGTTCTTGTCAGAACGTCTGAACATGAAAAAGAATGGCAAGATAATTTTTTAAATGCACTAATCACGAGGGAAGAGGTATTGGAAGCGCACCGATTGGCTGGTGATATAGATTATATACTAAAAGTTAGGGTGAAGAATGCAAAAGCTTATGATGAATTTTACCAAGCTTTAATTTCTGAAGTGAAAATTTTTAATGTCACGGCATTATTATCAATGGAAGAAATAAAATCTACGCACAAATTATCAGTATAATAATATCGCTGTTTCAAATTAGACTTTCACAGAATCTTTTTATTCTTGTACAAGCTTCTATTAATTCTTTTTTTGAAGTTGCATAACTTACCCGAAATGCTGGTGATAATCCAAATGCGGAACCAAAAACCACAGCAACACCTTCAGTATTTAATAATTCTGTTGCAAAATCTTCATCATTGATAATTTGAATATTTTTTGTCGTTCTCTTACCTATAAGTTTAGAGATTGATGCATAAATATAAAATGCACCTTGTGGTTTTGGGCATTCAATGCCTTCAATAGAATTGAGAAAATCAAAAACTATATCCCTTCTTTCTTGAAATATATTTTTATTTTCTATTAGATAATTTTGATTGCCATTCAATGCTTCTAGAGCTGCCCATTGTGCAATGGTATTTGGATTTGATGTGCTTTGTGATTGTATTTTGTGCATTGCATCAATTAATGCGACAGGCCCAGCCGCATAACCAATCCTCCAACCAGTCATTGCATGGCCTTTCGATACACCGTTTGTTGTAAGTGTTCGGTTAAATAATCTAGGCTCAACCTGAGCTGGAGTGCAGAAATTAAAGTCATCATATGCAAGATGTTCATACATATCATCAGACATTATCCAAATATTTGGATATTTGATTAATACATCTGTCAATTTTTTTAATTCATCCCAACTGTATCCGGCACCCGTTGGATTTGAAGGTGAATTAAATATAAGCCATTTTGTCTTGGGTGTAATTGCATCTTCCAATTCGTTGGATGTTAACTTGTAACCATTTGAAAGTTTTGCTTCAACGAATACTGGTTCTCCTCCAGAAAGCTTAATCATGTCTGGATAAGAAACCCAATACGGGGCAGGGATTATGACCTCATCTTCAGGATTTAAAGTCGCTAACAATGCATTGAATAATACTTGTTTGCCACCAGTCGAAACAATAATTTGTTCTTTTGAATAGTTTAAATTATTATCTTTTTTGAACTTATTACATATTGCCTCTTTGAGCTCTGGCATACCTCCAACAGCTGTATATTTAGTTTTTCCTTGGTTAATGGCGAGTATACCCGCTTCTTTTATATTTTGTGGAGTGTCAAAATCTGGCTCTCCAACGCTCAATGAAATTATATTTGAACCATTTGATTTGAGCTCTTGAGCTCGAGCTGTAATCTCCATAGTGGGGGATTGTTTTATTCTTAGTAGATTTTTTGAAAGAAAAGACATTATTTAAACTTTATTTTTCTTTAATAATTCAACATATATCATCAATGATCAAGTTGTCCTTTTTGCTTGACCTATAGATTATGAATTGCATTTACTTGATAGAGGAGAATTTTATGGAAGACCATGCAACTAGGTTAAAAAGACTGCGAATGCGTTCATGGCATCGAGGTATCAAAGAAATGGACTTAATACTTGGTGGTTTTGCTGACGATGAAATGTCTAAACTTTCTCTAGAAGAATTAAATGAACATGAATTAATGATGTCTGAAAACGACCATGATTTATATAATTGGGTGAGTGGAAAATCTGAGGTTCCACCTGAGCTTTTATCTGCAATAAACAGATTAACCGCCTATTTTCTCAAAAATAAGTAATTATTATTTTAATACGTATTCCATTTATTGAATTCTTGTTGTAATATTAATTATTATTTGTTAAAAAATTTATACAATTTTAAAATAATAATATAACTGCGGCGTTTTGGGACTTAATTTTTATAAGTAATTAGTTTAAGTAAAAATTATAATTAAATTGGACTACAGAATGAATTA
Organism: Rhodobacteraceae bacterium Water-Bin34; assembly: GCA_900197625.1. Taxonomy (GTDB): domain Bacteria; phylum Pseudomonadota; class Alphaproteobacteria; order Rhodobacterales; family Rhodobacteraceae; genus Amylibacter. Next base: position 8,403 of record FZLS01000033.1, read on the forward strand.
TGATCATCAAATAGATAACGCTTTAAATGCATTGCACTCTGAAGGCAGATATCGAATATTTCAAGATATAAGCCGAATAAATGGACAATATCCAAAAGCTAATTGGGTAAAAACAGATGGTACACAAAGTGAAATAACTGTTTGGTGTGGAAATGATTATCTTGGAATGGGTCAAAGTCCTGAAGTTATATCAGCTTTGAAAAAAAGTATTGATAGTACTGGTGTTGGTTCAGGTGGAACTAGGAACATTTCAGGTAATACTATATTTCACAAAGAATTAGAAAAAGAACTAGCTGATCTGCATCAAAAAGAGTCTGCGTTATTATTTACATCAGCATATAATGCTAATGAAGCAACTCTGTCAGCACTACCTAAGTTATTTCCTAATTTAGTTATATTATCTGATGAGCTTAACCATGCATCTATGATTGAGGGCATTCGTCACGGTAACTGTGAGAAAAAAATCTTCCGACATAATGATGTTGATCACTTACGTCAGTTACTAGAAAGTCTAGATCCACATAGACCAAAGATTATTGCCTTTGAATCTTTATATTCAATGGATGGAGATTTTGCGCCAATCAAAGATATATGCGACTTGGCAGATGAGTTTAATGCTTTAACCTATATCGATGAAGTTCATGCTGTAGGTATGTATGGCCCAAAAGGCGGTGGTGTTTGTGAAATGTTGAATCTATCTGACAGAATTGATATATTTAACGGTACTTTAGCGAAAGCTTATGGAGTGATAGGTGGATATATTGCAGCAAGTCCTCGCTTTGTTGATGCAATTCGCTCATATGCGCCAGGCTTTATATTTACTTCTTCATTGCCACCGGCAATTGCAGCTGCAGCTACCCAATCCGTACGCTTATTAAAAGAAAACACAGATTTAAGAAAAAAACATCAAGAAGTTGCAAAGCAATTAAAGCTGAGGTTTCGTGGACTTGGTTTACCTTTAGATGATCATGGCAGCCACATTGTCCCAATTCATGTTGGTGACCCTATCAAATGTAAAATGATTTCTGACCGTTTGTTGAATGATTACGGAATTTATGTGCAGCCAATAAACTTTCCTACTGTTCCCCGTGGCACAGAAAGGCTTAGGTTTACACCATCTCCAGTTCACACCCAAGAAATGATAGATGTTTTAGTCAGTGCTATGGATGAATTATGGTCACATTGTGAATTAAGTAGGCTAAAAACCACCGCTTAATTAGAATTTTAATATGGCAGTGCAATCAGTAAAAAAAATATGTATGTTTGCATAAATTTTTATTTATTCGAATAGCGAATCAATTTGGCAATAACTCGAAAAAAATTTGGGCGAATTATACCTGGTTATCAACCTGAAAAGGTGGAGCTAAGAGGATATGATTCTTACACTGTTACACTGGGTGATAAATTACGTGGTGAACGTGCAACTTTGGGTAAAACGCTTGATGATATTCAAAAAGAAACAAGGCTTCGAATTGAATTTTTATTAGGAATAGAAAATGCTGACATTACTGCATTTCCAGCACCTAGTTTCATTGCAGGATATGTTAGATCTTACGCATCACATTTAAATCTGGATCCAGATGAGTGTTTTAATCAATTCTGTAAAGAAAGTGGTTTTATTGGCTTACAGTCAGAGATTGATGGAAAAAAAAGAAATAAAGTAATTAAACCTACCAAACTTCTAGATGAGCCAATTTTAAACCCACAAATTCAAAAAAAGAAAATAAACAATGGAATATTAAATAATTTCTCATTTTCAGGGTTATTTTCACTAACAGCATTATTAGTTTTAATATTGGGGCTTGGATACGGTGGTGTTACTGTTTTAAATGAGGTTCAAAAAGTTAATTTATCACCAATAAATCAACCGCCATCTGTTCAATCAATTTCTTCAACTTCAATTGATGAAAATAGTTTTTTTGATGATGTTGAAAGCAACAACACGAACATTGCATCTAACTCTGATCTTGAGAAATTCTATCGGCCAACTGAATTAGTATTGCCTTTGATGACCCCAAGAGATGGACCAATTTCTGCTATCGATCCTGCAATATCTGGTGTTTATGTTGAAGATAAAAATTCAGTTATTTCAGAAAGTAATCAAGAAGATATAATCCAAGTTAAAAAAAATCCACAAGTTATAGAAGAAGATCTACCATCAGTTTATGTTGTTGCTCAAAAACCTGCTTGGGTAAGAATTTATGAACCAAATGGTAATATATTATTTGAAAATATTTTAGACACGGGGCAAAGATATGAAGTTCCTCAAAGTGCACAGACTGCTATGCTGCGTGCAGGTAATTCGGGCTCTGTATATTTGATGATTGATAATAATTTTTATGGACCATTAGGTACGGCAACTGGCGTAGCAAAAAAGGTTAATTTACGTGCAGAAACAATATTAGAAAATTATACACTAGTAGAAAACAATTTAACTTTACCATTGGAACCACCCATAAATACAAAGATTGTAGTCCAATCTATTGAGTAAAACTCTGTTGATCCTATTTGTATAAATTGTATTGTCTGTCTATCATAATTTGGAAGTTTTGAATGAGTTTGAATTCTATAAGACCGTGGCGAACTATTCACCGTAGAAAATCAAGAAAGATATATGTTGGGAATGTAGCTGTTGGTGGGGACTCACCAATATCGGTTCAAACAATGACAAACACCTTAACACATGATGTAAGCGCGACCATAGATCAAATAAACTCTTGTGCTGATGCAGGGGCAGACATGGTCAGAGTGAGTTGCCCGGACGTAGAGTCTACGAAAGCAATGCATAAAATTGTTAAAGAAAGCAAAGTTCCACTAATCGCCGATATTCATTTTCATTATAAACGTGCAATCGAAGCAGCTGAAGCTGGTGCTGCGTGTCTTAGAATTAATCCAGGGAATATAGGTTCTACTGATCGTGTAAAAGAGGTTATAAAAGCTGCAAAAGATAATAATTGTTCTATACGAATAGGCGTAAATGGTGGATCTCTTGAAAAGAACCTTTTAGACAAATACGGCGAACCCTGTCCAGAGGCTATGATCGAAAGTGGCCTCAATCATATCAGGATTTTAGAAGAAAATAATTTTTATAATTATAAAATTTCAGTCAAAGCATCGGATGTGTTTATGTCAGCTGCAGCTTACCAAGGATTGGCAGAAGCAACTGACGCTCCAATACATTTAGGTATTACTGAAGCTGGCGGTTTAAAATCGGGAACTATTAAATCAGCAATTGGATTGGGTAATCTTTTATGGATGGGTATAGGAGACACATTGAGAGTTTCTTTATCGGCAGACCCAGTCGAAGAAGTTAAGGTTGGGTTTGAAATTTTAAAATCACTTGGATTACGACATCGTGGAGTAAATATTATTTCATGCCCATCGTGTGCTAGACAAGGATTTGATGTGATTAAGACAGTTTCTGAATTAGAAAAGAGACTGGAACATATTAAAACACCTATGTCGTTATCAATTATTGGATGTGTGGTAAACGGACCAGGAGAAGCTCTTATGACTGATGTAGGTTTTACAGGAGGTGGTGCTGGATCCGGTATGGTATATTGGGCAGGTAAACAAGATCATAAAATTGAAAATGAAAAAATGGTAGATCATATTGTAGAACTTGTTGAAAAACGTTCAAAAGAAATCGATATTAATCAATAAGTATTGTTTCAGATAAAAAATGTAGATTCTATAATTTTATTGATTTTAAAGCGCAAAAAAATAGGAATATGAATAAATGGTATCACAAGAAAAGCTTGAACAAATTTGTGCTCGGTTTGCCTTTCTTGAGGCCAAAATGGCAGATGGTTCAGCTATTGATGAAATAGCTCAATTATCTAAAGAGTATTCAGATCTAAAACCAGTCGTTGATCAGATAGAAACCTACAAAGCCATACTTTCCGATATTTCAGAAGCAGAAGAAATGCTTTTAGATCCTGAAATGAAGTTATTAGCGGAGGAAGAGCTTCCAAATCTAAAGGCAAATCTACCTAATCTTGAGCACAAACTTTTATTAGCACTTTTACCAAAAGATGAAGCAGATGATAAGCCTGCTATCATTGAAATCAGAGCAGGAACTGGTGGTGATGAAGCTGCATTATTTGCAGGAGATTTATTAAGAATGTACAATCGCTTTTGTGAAGATCAAGGGTGGAAATTTGAAGTTGTTGAAGGAAATGAAACAGAACTTGGTGGATATAAAGAAGCAATAATTAATGTTAAAGGTGTGGGAGTGTTCGCACGCCTCAAATATGAAAGTGGTGTACACAGGGTTCAAAGAGTTCCAACAACCGAAAGTGGGGGGCGAGTTCACACTTCGGCAGCTACTGTAGCAATCATGCCTGAAGCTGAAGATATAGACTTAGATATTCCCACATCTGATATAAGACTTGATACTTATAGATCATCTGGTGCTGGTGGTCAGCATGTAAACACGACTGACTCTGCGGTAAGGATTACACATTTGCCAACTGGATTAATCGTTACAAGTTCAGAAAAATCTCAACACAGAAATCGTGAAATTGCAATGAATGTTTTGCGGACACGTTTATATGATTTACAGCGTCAACAAGCTGCAGATGAAAGAGCTGCATCAAGAAAGGATCAGGTCGGAAGTGGTGATAGGTCAGAACGTATTAGAACATATAATTTTCCACAAGGCCGTGTCAGTGACCACCGAATAAACTTAACTCTTTATAAGCTTGATCAAGTCATGCAGGGCGATTTGAATGAGTTTATTGATGCGCTGACTGCCGATGATCAAGCAACAAAACTTTCAGAATTAAATCCATAATGGTTTCAATTGCTACAGTCTTAAACGAATCTTCGCATAAATTGGAAGAGGTATCAGGAAATAACTCCAAACGAGAAGTCGAAATTTTATTAGAGTTTTCAATTAAATCGCAGGGTAAATTGTTTCAATTAGATCATGAAATCTCTGAAGATAGTTATGTTTTTTTTAAAACACTTCTTGAAAAAAGATTAAAATTTCAGCCAATATCACAAATAATTGGTCAAAGATATTTCTGGAAGAGTAAATTCTTAGTTACACCAGATGTCTTAGATCCAAGGCCTGATACTGAAACCTTAATTGAACATACATTATCCCTTGGAAAATTTAATAGAATTTTAGATTTGGGTACAGGTTCTGGTTGTATACTTTTAAGTTTACTCAATGAATATAAAGAAGCAATTGGGATTGGTATTGATATATCTAAGAAGGCTTTAAATGTAGCAAAAAAGAATGCTGATTTACTAAACTTAAAGCATAGGGCATCATTTAAATTAGGGAACTGGTGTGAGAATATAGAAGGGCAGTTTGATTTGATAGTATCAAATCCACCATATATTTCTGAATATGAAATGATGAATTTATCTAAAGATGTTTTAAATTGGGAACCACGTATAGCATTAACCCCTGAAGGTGATGGCTTAGAAGCATATAAATATATTTTAAATGGTGCAAAGAAACTATTAAAACCTAATGGAAAATTAATATTAGAAATCGGGTACAATCAAAGAGATGATGTTTCATATTTATTAAAAAGTAATAATTACAAAGCCATTACGGTTATTAAAGATATTAATAACAAAGACAGAATAATTTCAGCATCTTGGTTTGACTAATTATCTTAAAAATATGATATACTATTGATAATTTATAAATTTTGACTTGTCTTCATATCGCAATCATTTATAATAAATATCAGAAATAGAGGTTATTACCTCTTTCAAAGTCCAAATTTCGGACATTAACACATTTTTGTGCTCTTCAATTTCTAATAAGGCAATTGCATTTAATGAGAACCTCTAATAAATCACGATCTCGTAATAAAAATAATAATCGTCGTCAAAATCCAGGAAATGTTATTAACCGCGTGTTTGATAGTTCTGGTCCCGAAGGACGTGTACGTGGAACCCCACAACAGATTATTGATAAATACCAATCATTAGCTAGTGATGCTATGCTTGCGGGCGATCGTATTGCTCATGAAAATTTTCTTCAACATTCAGAACATTACTCAAGATTGTTGGTCGTTGCTCAAAAAGAGCTTGATGCTAAAAGAGAGCAACAGCAAAAACAGCATGAGAATAGATCAATTAATAATGCTGGTAAAGAAGAACAACAATTGGATACAACTGCTCAAGGTGAAGTTGGAATATCTGAAACTATTGAAACTCAAAAAAATGAATCTTTAGATGATAAGCCAGAGCAAAAAAATAAAAGACGTCAAGTTAAACAAAACATTGAAATAGTACGAGAAAATCCATCTAAAATACGAGATGAAGATAAAGCAGAAACCTAATTTATTTTTTTGGAAAGAGCACAAAATTGTTCAAGTCCAATTTCTTCAGCTCTCTGTGTAGGATTAATTCCCACATCGAGTAGTATACTTTCTATAGAAGGCGAAAAGGCTTTTAAGCTTACACGTAACATCTTTCGTCGTTGATTAAATGCAGCTGCAACTATTCTTTCTAGTGTTTTTCCATTCGCGTCAAAGCGTGGTGTATCTAAACGCTCAATGTGAACCACAGCGGAAGTTACTTTTGGTGGGGGAGTGAATGCCTGTGGTGGGATTTCCATTACAATTTTTGCATTGCATCGCCATTGTACCAATAATGCCAAACGTCCATAAGCTTTTGTGCCAGGAGAGGCGACAATTCGTTTGGCTACTTCTTTTTGGAACATAAGGGTTAAACTATCCCAATATGGGGGCCATATTTTGGGTGTAAGCCATCGAATTAATAATTCAGTACCTATATTATAAGGTAAGTTTGCTACAACCTTAACGGGACCTTTTAGATAATTATCTAAGGGTTCATTTAACGCATCCGCATACTTTACGTCTAACCTGCCATTAAAGTGATCTTTAATTTGATTTAGAGCAGGGATTAATCTTTCGTCCCTTTCAATAGCTAAAACTTTTTTTGCACCTGAACTGAGGAGTGCTCTAGTTAATCCTCCTGGTCCAGGGCCTATTTCTAAAATTGTATGATTACTTAGATCACCAGCCATTCGAGCTATTTTATTTGTTAAATTTAAGTCCAGTAAAAAGTTCTGGCCTAAAGATTTTTTAGCAGAGAGTTGATAGTCATTAATTATTTCTCTTAATGGAGGTAAGCCATCCAATGTTTTTGAACTCATATTAAGTTCGTCCTGTTGATAATTCATGCGCAGTCTTTAAAGCATTTATTAAACTTTTTGGGTTTGCTTTTTGTGTACCCGCAAGCTCGAAGGCGGTTCCATGATCTGGTGAGGTTCTGATAAATGGCAAACCTAATGTCAGGTTTACGCCCCCATAAAAATCTATAGTTTTAATTGGTATTAATGCTTGATCATGATACATACAAACAGCAACATCGTAATTTTTTCTAGCTTCTTCGTGAAACATAGTATCAGCGGATAACGGTCCAATGATATCAAATCCTTGTCTACGTAATTTTTCAATAGTTGGTGTTATTAATTTGATTTCTTCTTTGCCAAAAGTGCCATTTTCACCTGCATGTGGATTCAATCCTGCTATAGCTATTCGTGGTTTTTTTATGCCAAAATATCTTTTGAGCGCATCATGTGTAACATTCACTGTATTGCTTATTAATTCTTCAGTTAATGATTTAGTCACATCTTTTAAGGCAACATGAATTGTAACAGGAACCACGCGTAATTCTTCGCATAATAACATCATTACAGAACTATCTAATCCTGCTAAGTTCGCTAAATATTCGGTATGACCAGGGTGTTTGAATTGACATCCTTTTTTGAGAACCTCTTTATTAATTGGATTAGTGCAAATTGCCTTAACCTCTTTGTTATTATACATTTTAACAGCACGTTTTATTACCTCAGTTGTTGCAAGTGCATTCCCAGGTTGAGCTCCTTCCAGTGTTGGTATTTCAGGAAACTTATGATGTAGAACCGGTAAAAAGTTTTCATTTATATTTAAACATTCTTTTGGATGCTGAATTTCTTTAAAATTCTGTGAATTCTTTCTGGACTTTATATGTCCAATGTCTGCAATCAAAAAAAATGGTATGCGGTTTTTTAATATTTTTTTTGCTTCAAATGAAATATCAATTCCAATTCCATTTGGATCCCCACATGTTAATGCAATAGGTAAGCTCATTTTATATTTATAAAGGCTTCGCCTTTTAACTCTTGAATATATGCATTTCCAATTTTATTTATTCTAGTATTAAAAATTTTATTCTTGACGGTTTCTAAAGTATTATCATCTATTTCTGAATTCCGAGAGCATAACATTAATAAGTAATTTTCATTATTTGAATTTAAAATTATTTTTGTCTCATAAATATCTAAGTCATTTAATTTATCTAAAATATCTTTTTGCAATTCATTTTTTTTCTTTTTATGAATAAATAAATTTATATCGTCATATCGTTTGGCTTCTGATTGTAAATCCAAACAATTATCGACCATTTTATTTATTGAATTATAAAATTTATTCTTTTTTTTGTCGCTAATGTTATCATTAAATGAAAGTTTTATGTATTCGATAATGTTTGAATTACTTTTCGATAACAAGTTTTCTGTATCTATTGCTGAGGCTATATCACTCTGTGATATAATTATATTATTAACAAACTTTTTTTGAATTACTTTACGTTGGGTTAAACCAGACGTTATGTACGCAATAAGTGTTTCTTTTGAAATATTTCTTGATTCAAGATATGCCAATAGATCTTTTTTGCTCAGATTACCTCTTTTTGCGAAATCATCTAGGCCTTTATCTATTTCTGATTGATTAGGTAACACTTCTAATTCAATAGCAGAATAAGTGTAGAGGCGTTCGTTAATAAGTGAATTCATTATATCTTGTTTTGATATAGACTTTGCACCAAACGTTTGAAGCATTTTTATTCTTTGATCAATTTCAAAGTTTGTAATAATTTGATCATTTACTTCTGCTACAACCTTAAAGCTATTTGTTGATTGCGATATAGCTGCAAAAGGATGAATAAATAGTGATATTGCTATTATATACTTGATATATTGCATTACTGAAATCAGCCTCCACACCTATTATTAAATTTCTTTTTATTTGAATTTGATCCAAGGCCTGATAAAAATATTTGCATGCCAAAGGTTCTATCTATCCTATCCTGCTCATCATATTGCAAATCAAGTGAGAAGTTCATTTTAGCACAATCATTTTCAAACATAATTGCAAAATTTCCACTAATGGGAGAATGTGTGTCAATATTTTGCCTCCAATCAGCTCCAAGTTTCCAATTATTATTTACCATATAATTAGTACTGATATTTACTTCATGTTGATGGTTGTCAAGGTTCAGAACACTTTGTTTATCAAGCCAAACATAGCCAAGATCTGCGCTATATTTTTTTGAAGAGTAACCTAATTTTGTTTCATGTTTTGAGGCATCCATGGAATCATCTAATAATAACCTAGTTAAGACTTTAAGATTTTGAGGGGATTTGAGGCTGAATGCACTTACATAGTCTGAATTTAATTTATCTAATCCTGTAGATTTTGAAGCGTCAAATTGATTTAAATCTTTTTGTCTGAATACACGGCCAGCAGTTGTTGTAAACTCCCAGCCATTTGGATCGTACATAATATATTTACCGCCTATATTAGCTCTTAAGCCAGCTTCAACATCGTCAAAACCAGGAAAGCGGTTTGTTGAGAATAAATTAGTTTCTTCAAATTCGGCAGTCGTGCTATCAGATGTATTTTGATTGTTGTTTAAATAACCAGTTAATTGATTTGGAGACCAAATAATTTGAGTAATTGGCTCAATCAAATGGGATGCTTTTTTATTGGTTTTCTTCAAAGGATACCGTGCTTCTATCATTGCTAAGGGCATTGCATTTTTATAAAAATTATTATCAATAAAATAAGTATTTGCATTCAGTTGTGTTAATGTAGCAAAGTTAAATCCATTATTGGTTTGCCAATCAGTTTTCCAATCAATTATTCCACCAATTCTTGAATATTGACCTGTGTTTAAATTAGTCAAATTCACAGACTGGGCTGTAAGTGAATATTTGCCTGCATAGTTCGTATCATAAAAATTTTTCTTAAAATAATATTCAGGTAGTATTAAGGGTACATTTGGATCTTCTTCTTTTGAACCATCTCCATTAAAATCCTTAAATCTAAAGCTTTGAGTGAATGACGTACCAAGCTGAAAAAAACTATCAGGTGTGGTTTTGCTAATATCAAATGAATTCCTTAATCTATCATCCTCTGGCTCGGCATAATCATAGTTATTTTTAAATGGTTTTTCACCGTTTGCAAAATCAATGGTATTTGCAAGATCAAGATTAAAATCTGCTATATAGTTCTTTCTTAAAGCGAATGATCCTTTCCCTTCGATAAAACCATTCAGTCTTCCAAAATTAAAGTTATCTTTAATTGAAAAAGCATTCTTTAGTTCAAAATATCCGTTACTTGTATACTGACGATACTCTGTTTCTACAATGATGCTATTTTTTGACATAATGTATGGTGTTAAAGTTACATCTTTATTATCGTTTAAAACAATATAGTATGGTATTTTTGAAGAAAAACCTACTTTATCAGATGTTGAAAACTGTGGAACCAAAACTCCACTAGCACGAGAAATACCTGGTTCTGGTATATTTAAGGCTGGAATATAGAGGACAGGCAATCCAAGAAAGTCTAATCTAGCATTTTCAAAAAATATTTTCTGTTTTTCCTTGTCATGGATTATTTTTCTAGCTCTGATTTGCCAAAAAGGGGTTGGATTATTTGCGCATATTTCACAGGATGAAGCCACAACTGTATTGAAAATATTATAATTGGTATTTTCTTGATTTAAAGATTGTGCTGAAATTTGTAGCTTATCATTAATTATTGCTCGAGCGCCTTTAATCAAACCGTTTTTTAATTTTGTATTTATGATTATATCATTGTTTGATGATATTGTATTTTCACCATCATAAATGACAAATTTTCCAATGATTGATAACTTATCAAGATTGCTATCATATTTTATTTTGTCGGCAGATAGAATAGTATTATCATACAATACTTTTACATTACCAGTTGCTATCAATTCGCCTGATAGTTTGTTATAATCTATTTTATCTGAAATTAAGCTTACATTAGATTCTTGTCCAAAAATTGGATTTGATATCAAAAATAAAATTGAAATCAAAATATATTTTAAGTGAGTAAGAATCTCTTTTGCCATCTTATCCATCTTCATAATGTAAAAATAATGTCATTGCTATAAGTCCAATTGATAAAATGGGGCTCCAAGTCGCAATAATTAAAGGTATTTCACCTGATCGTCCAAGAGTAGTGCAAAAATTTTGGAAAAAATGTAAGAAAAACCCTGAGGCAACTGCAGTAACAACTGAAATACCAATATTATATGATCTAGAATTTCTCAATGTAAACAAAACACCTATGATAACCATTACCAAAAATAGAAATGGTTTTGCATATTGTTCCATCTTTTTTGACTGATATTTTAATACTGAAAATCCAGAAGATTTTACTTTTTGGATTTGCTTATTCATATTCCATGGTGAGATAGTTTCTGGTGAAGCATAGCCATCTATTAGTTGTTTAGGAGTTATTTCTGTTTTAAAACTTATTGTCTTTAACTTTTCACTTGCTGTCTTAGGATTTGATTTGATTTTATTATCAGACCATTTTATCACATTCTCTAACAATAATTCGTTTTTATTAAGTAATGCATATTCTGAAAAAAAACGATCTAAAATTAATCCATTTTTATCATAATTAAATATTGACACGTGGTTTAGTCTCTGGCCGTTATTTGATGCGCTCGCTGCTTTAATAATTTGATGACCATTTAATGTGGATTGTCGCATCCAATATCCATTATCATTTATTGTTACTTTAGATTGCTTTTTGCTTCTTAGTGTATCTAATTTAACGTCATAATATCCAATCATTCTCCCAGCAGTTGGATCTAGTATAAATATTGATATTAAACCTAAAATAAAAGCACAAATAAGTACTGAAAATATACTTCGTAATGCTGAAAGACCTGATGCGCGAGAAATAATAAATTCATTTGATCTGCTCAAGCTGACACTAAATGCTAACGTCGAAAGCATGATAATTAATGGCATAGCTAAAGATAGATAAGTTGTCGTTCTTAAAAAACTTAATATCAAAGCATTCCATACTTGGTTTTCAATACCGTTCAGTCTGTTTAAATTTGTCAGAAAATCAAATAAAAGTACAAGTAAAACAATCCCAAAAAAAACACGTATAAATGAGACTAGAAATCTTTTTGCGAAATACAAAGCTAATGTCATTTCAATGCCTTGTGTTTTATTTTGACTAAACCTGTTGTTTTGTTAGATATTAGCCACAAAATTAATGAGATTATCATTACACACAACAGCGGCGATGAGTATTGCGAAAGATATAATGAAGGTTGATCAACTACCCAAGACTTACTGGCGCCTCGTAATAGGTCTAAACTAGCCATAACTAAGATACATGATATAATTCTAATGACATAGCCAGAGCGATTATATCCTCCAAGAATTAATCCTAGCATTCCTAGCAGAGGAAATAACATTGCTAAAAGGGTTTTTGCATATCTATCATGAAGTAATGAAACTGCACGCCCTAATCTTGTGTCATTTTTTTTCATTGTATTGATTTTTTCTTTGAGTTTTGTTGAGCTTAAACTTGATAAACTGCTTTCACTCGAAACAACGTCTTTCCTTAATTGGTTGAGATCAAAAACCAATGTATCAAATTGTAAAAGGCTAAATGTACCTGTCTGTCTGTTAAAGCTTTGTGTGGATCCATTTTTCAAAAGAAGAGAATTTGAATTTTTCTCAGTAATTACCTGTCCATTTTTTGCTATATGAGTAAGTGTAGTATCGGGGGTAATTTGTTCTTCAATTAAAATTTCACTTAATTCTCCATTATTGCCTTTATCACCAAAGAAGAATGTAAATTTATTTTGGTACGAAATAAATTGGTCTGGTTTTATAATTTGAGTGACATATTCTCTTTTAATTCGTTCTTGAGTATTTAAAAATTTTGAATGTGAAAATGGTCCTAAATTGTGGGTAATAAAAAAAAGTAAAGATGCTATTAAAATACCAAAAAATAAAAATGGTTTGCATAAGCTAATAAATGAACGGCCAACACTCATCATTACTAAAAGTTCTTCCTCATTGAAGAGGCGATTAATGATTAAAACACTTGCTATGAAACCAGATATTGGAATTGCAGTAATTAGAACTTTTGGCAATAATAGAAAACTTAATTCAAATACAATGTATGCTGGCTGACCATTTTCTGTTACTATGTCTATAATTTTAAGTGCTTGGTTCAATAATAATATACCAGATATTATGAAGCAAAAGAAAGCAAATGGTCCAATCAGTTGCTTAAATAAGTATCTGTCTAGTTTTGTCACGATTACCAATTTATATTAATATATTACATATATTATTCTTATCGTATTGTTTAATAAAATAACAGCAATTTGTACTCTTGTATCTGATTTATGCTTAGGTTTAAATGTGTTAACAAATATAAGGAAATTGTTATGACAAGACCGATTCACCCAATTTTTAAAGAACACTCTCTGCAATCTATTGCCGAAGCAGAAGGCTTGGTGGTGATTTGTGCTGATGCTGCTGGAAGTTTTGGTCCGTCTGCAAAAAGAGTGAACAGATTAATGAAAGGTGCACTAAGAAAATTTGCAGATTCTGAAATTTTTGAAAAAATGGATGAAGGAGATATTCAACGATTTCCAGCTCCTTTAGGGTTGTCAGCTAACGCAGTGTTATTATTGAAAATGAAGAAACGGCCTTCTGTAGAAATAGCTCAAAAATGTGGTGCAAATATTGCTAAAGAAGCGGGTAAATCAAATATTCACCTTTTTGTTACAGCAAATGCTCGTGCTGCGCACTTATCTTTTGGAATTGCTTTGAGGCGCTATAATTTTAATGAGTATAAAACTCATAACCAAACTGATTATGGATCACTGCATGTATACATTACTAATGTTTCAAAAACAAAGTCTGAGTATAGTGATTTAAGCGCTGTAATTGATGGTGTCTTTTTTACCAGAGATTTAGTGAATGAACCTGCAAATATTTTAACTACAACAGAATTTGCAAACAGGATTCAAGGATTGGAAGGATTAGGGCTAAAAATTAATGTTTTAGAAGAATCTGACATGGAAGCTTTGGGTATGTTTTCATTGTTAGGTGTAGGTATGGGGTCTGAAAGTCCCTCTAAGATTGTTACTATGGAATGGTCTGGTGGTGGTAATGAACAGCCATTTGCACTGGTAGGTAAAGGAGTTGTTTTCGATACTGGAGGAATTTCCTTAAAGCCAGCAGGCGGCATGGAAGATATGACTATGGATATGGGAGGAGCCGGAGTTGTCGCCGGTGTAATGAAGACTCTTGCCTTAAGAAAAGCCAAGGCGAATGTTATAGGGCTGGTTGGTCTTGTTGAAAATATGCCAGATGCTAAAGCACAACGACCTGGTGATGTTGTTAAATCCATGAAAGGTGAAACAATTGAAGTTATAAATACTGATGCAGAAGGGAGATTGGTTCTAGCTGATGTATTATGGTATGCACAAAAAACATATAAACCATCTGGAATTATTAATTTAGCAACATTAACTGGCGCTGTAATAGTTGCATTGGGGCACGAAAATGCTGGCGCTTTTTCAAATAATGATAAGTTGGTTAATGATTTTTTAAAATCTGCAAAACAAGAAACTGAGGGTGCTTGGCGAATGCCACTAAATAAGAATTATGATAAATTAATTCAATCTAGAATTGCGGATATAAAAAATGTTGGGGGACGAACGGCAGGTTCTATTACCGCGGCGCAATTCTTGCAACGATTTATAGAAGACGATATGCCATGGATGCATCTCGATATTGCTGGTGTCGCATCAGTGAAATCTGAAACTGATTTTGCGCCAAAAGGAGCAACAGGTTGGGGTGTAAGGTCTTTAAATCGTTTTATTTCAGATATTTATGAAGTATAATTAATGTATGATATTATCAAAGCGCGTTTACAGTAGTGAACGCGCTTTATCTAAATTTTCTTCAGCGGTTAACCAAAGTGCTTCTGCTTTAATTATAGCATCATCTACTTCAGCTCTCTTTTTACTTAAACTTTCAAATTTTTCAGGATCTGAATTTGTATAAATATCAGGATTTGCTAATGCTTCATCAATTTTTTCTTTTATTGTAAGTATTTTGTTTAAACGTTCTTCACATTTAGTTACTTCTAATTGATAGGGAGAGAGTATTTTGCGCCTCTCACCATGTGATATTCTTTTTTTCTTTATCTTTTTTGGCTTTTCAGATTTATCAGCTAATCCTCGTTCTGATAATAGAAGTTTTTTATATTCGTTTAAGTCTTCGTAAAATACATTTACCTGCCCATCTTTTACTAACCAGAGTGTATCAGCTACAGCGTTAACGAGGTGAGGATCATGGCTTACTAAAATAACAGCACCTTCATAAGCAGCTAATGCAAAAACTAAAGATTCACGGCTTTCAATATCAAGGTGATTTGTTGGTTCATCGAGTATTAAAAGATGCGGAGCTTCAATTGTAGCTAATAATAGAGATAAGCGTGCTTTTTGGCCACCTGACAATCTACCGACTTCGGTAAGTGCTTGCTCTGGTCCAATACCGCCTCTTGCAAGGCGCGAACGCAATTTTGATGGAGTTTCTCCTGGAAATTCTCTTGTGATATGTTGAAGAGGAGTTTCATCAAGGTGAAGCTCATCAACCTGGTGTTGTGCAAAATATCCAATTTTTAACTTTGAGGATCTAACGAGGTTACCATCCAAAGGTATCAAACGATCAGCTAATAATTTAGATAAAGTAGATTTTCCCTGACCATTTGCTCCTAAAAGTGCTATTCTATCGCTTTGATCAATACGTAAATTTAAATCTCTGAGAATTGGCAAACCATCATAACCAACTGATGTATCTTCCAACCTTAAAATAGGAGGAGATAATTCTTCAGGTGTAGGAAAGTCAAAAGCTGCAACAGAATTTTCAACGCCTGCCGCAATTGGCTCCATTTTTTCAAGCATTTTAATCCTAGATTGCGCTTGTTTTGCTTTTGATGCTTTTGCTCTAAACCGATCAACAAAGCTTTGTAGGTGTTCTCTAGTCGCTTGTTGTTTTCGCGCCATGGCTTCTTGCTCTGCAAGTTTAGCTCTCCTTACACTATCAAACGTATCATAATTACCCTGATAAAGTGTTAATTGTTTGTCTGTTAGGTGTAATATAGCATTAACAGAGGTATTTAATAATTGGCGGTCATGAGATATTATCAACACAGAATGTGGATATTTTTTTAAATAAGTCTCTAGCCATATTGTACCTTCAAGATCCAAATAGTTGGTTGGCTCATCAAGCATTAGAATATCTGGTTGTGCAAATAAAACACCCGCTAGGGCTACTCTCATTCGCCAACCACCAGAAAATTCATGACAAGGTCGATCCTGAGCAATTGATGAGAAGCCAAGGCCTGATAAAATAGAAGCAGCTCTTGCTTCAGCAGAATATGCATCTATATCTGCTAATCTTCCATGTATATCAGCAATTCGATTTGGATCAGTTGCTACTTCTGCTTCTTCTAATAATGCTGTTCGCTCAGTATCAGCTGATAAGACAGTTTCCAATAAACTATCATTCGATGCTGGTGCTTCTTGAGCGATTCCTCCAATGCGCATTTTTTTTGGAATTTCAATATTTCCGTCATCAAGCCCTAATTCATTGGTAATAAGTTTAAATAAAGTTGTCTTTCCAGTGCCATTTCTACCGACTATGCCGACCTTATGCCCTGATGGAATAGTTGCGGATGCATTGGCTAATAATTGGCGCCCTGCAATGGAATAACTTATATCATTAATTTTTAACATAAATGCGAAATGACCTATGAAGTAGTTGCTGTCAACGCAAGATTGATTGAGGTCTTTCCAAAGTATTATTCATATGGTACTCGATCGCCAATTCAAATTTTAAATTACCCCAAAGGATAATAACTATGGCATTAGAACGCACATTTTCAATTGTAAAACCAGATGCAACAAAACGTAACCTCGTTGGCCAGATTGTGGCTAAATTTGAAGAGGGTGGTTTACGTGTCGTAGCTCAGAAACGTATCCAGTTAACACTCGCTCAAGCACAACAGTTTTATGGGGTACATTCAGAGCGTCCTTTTTTTGGAGAACTTTGTGAATTTATGATTTCTGAGCCAATTGTAGTTCAAGTTCTTGAAGGTGAAAATGCAATTTTAAGAAATCGAGAAATTATGGGTGCAACCAACCCATCTGAAGCTGAGGAAGGAACTATTCGTAAAGAATTTGCTCTATCAATTGGTGAAAACTCTGTTCATGGTTCAGATGCACCAGAAACTGCTGCTGAAGAAATTAGCTTTTTCTTTTCTGGCCTTGAATTAGTTGGTTAATGATTATCACGAAATTTTAAAAAGGGAGATTTATCTCCCTTTTTTATTTCATATACCTGTCATTTATGAACTTATTTAAAATTTCTGGGTATAATATATGTTCTTCAATAAGAACTTTTTCTGCTAATGTCTTAGCTGTATCCGTGGATTCGATATCTACAGTTCTTTGACCTAATACTAATCCGCCATCTAATTCACTGGTGACTATGTGAACAGAGCATCCACTAATTTTGTCATATGCATCTATAGCTCTTTGGTGGGTATTAAGACCCTTATACTTTGGTAGTAGAGAAGGGTGGATATTCAGAATTTTATTATTCCATTGATCGATAAAAGATTTGGTTAATATTCTCATAAATCCGGCTAAACAAATTATATCAATTTTTTCATCTTGTAATAGATTATGAAGACGCTTTTCAAATGCCTCTCTATTTCCAGAAAATTTTCGATGATCAATGTATCGAGTTGGAATTTTGAGTTCTGCGGCTTTGTCTAATCCAGCCGCATTAGAATTATTAGAAATAACAATGGCTGGTAGTGCATTAATTTTATTGTATTTTATTGCGTTTACTAGGGAGATCATATTTGATCCACCACCAGAAATTAATATAGCAATGCGTGGCTTCATTAGAGCTTTCCAGAATAACTTACGCCGGTTCCATTTGTAATTTCACCAATTATTGTTGGTGAGCAGTCACTATTTTTTAGTGCAGATATTACATCAATTAAGTCATCCGAAGAGCAAATTGCTATCATGCCAATACCACAATTAAACGTTTTTAAGGCTTCAGACATTTTCAAATCGGCTTGTTCGATGAGCCAATTAAAAATTGGCAACCTATCCCATGCGTCTAAATTTATATTAGCTCCTAATCCTTCTGGAAGGGCTCTTGGTAAATTTTCAGTTAATCCACCGCCCGTAATATGTGCTAGAGCTTTTAATTTACCTGTTTTAAGAGCTGATACAGCTGATTTAACATAAATTTTTGTTGGCTCTAACAAATGTTCGGCTAATGATCCTTCACCAAAAGGGCAATCATCATTCCATGAATGTCCAGAGTTTTCAACAATCTTTCTTACTAAAGAATAACCATTTGAATGAATGCCAGAAGATGGCATACCAATGAGCACGTCCCCATTTGAGACATTCCTGGGCAATGTTTCTCCTCGTTCCATTGCTCCAACAGCAAAACCAGCTAGATCAAAATCTTTGCCATCATACATTCCAGGCATTTCTGCAGTTTCACCACCAACTAGTGCTGTATTTGCTTGTCTGCATCCTTCTGCAATTCCGTTTATAACTTTCGACGCTTCATTAACTTCTAGTTTTCCAGTAGCAAAATAATCCAAGAAAAACAGCGGTATAGCACCTTGGCATATTAAGTCGTTCACACACATTGCTACTAAATCAATTCCAACAGTATCAAGATTTTGTGTATCGATTGCTATTCTCAACTTGGTACCAACGCCATCTGTGGCTGAAACAAGTATTGGATCTTTAAAACCTGCAGCTTTTAAATCAAACATTGCGCCAAAACCGCCCAAGCTATCCATTACACCTGGTCGATTTGTGGATTTAGCCGCAGGTTTTATTTGTTCTACTAATGTATTTCCTGCATCAATATCTACGCCTGCATCTGCATATGTTAAGCTATTATTTTTGGTCATTGTTGTCCCCATGGAATCTATAGTTTTTCCTTAAAGTATTAAAGATAGAATTAAAATGGTGTTGTCGCTTGACCAGGTCGATTTGGTTAAGTAATTGGGGGCAGGCGGGCCTGTAGCTCAGTTGGTTAGAGCAGAGCGCTCATAACGCTTTGGTCGCAGGTTCGAGTCCTGCCGGGCCTACCAAATACCTCACCGCCTCAATATGTAAATATTTCTAAACAGGTATTTGTATTTCAGCCTTCAAGCCACCTAAGTTATTGCTATGACTTAATATTAATTTACCACCATGGCTTCTTGCAATATCTGAAACTATTGCTAATCCTAAACCTGCACCAATACCTTCGTTTTGATTTCTTGATTTATCAAGTCTTTCAAAGGGTTTTATTGCTTTGTAACGTAGTTCTTTAGGTATTCCTTTTCCCGAATCTTCTACAATAAAAGATAAAGTTTTTTCTGTTGATGTAACAGTTACTAAGGTTTTATTTGAGTATTTTGCAGCATTTGAAAGCAAATTATTTATTGCTCTACTCATCGCTAAGGATTTGCATTTAAAATTGATTTTATCAGAACCGATATTATCTAAATCCAGAGATATATTATGATTTAGGCGCTTTCTTTCTTTAATTAATGGTTTAATTAATTTCTTTGGGTCAACAATTGTAAATTCTTCACCGGTATCACCTCGTGAAAATGCTAAAAATTCATTTACAATACCTTCCATTTCTTCAACATCACCCATTAGATCATCGACCAGATCATCTTTTTCCATAAGACTCATGGATAGTTTCATGCGAGTTAAAGGTGTTCTCAAATCATGACTTACACCAGAGAGCATAGCTGTACGTTGCTCTAAATGGCGTTCTATTCTAGCTTGCATTGATATAAAAGCATGACCCGCTTGGCGAACCTCTGTTGCGCCACTTGGCGAAAAAGAAATTTTTTCTCCTTTCCCAAAAGATTCTGCAGATTTTGCTAATAATCTAATTGGCCGCACTTGGTTTTTCAGAAACAAAACAGCAATACCAATAAAGAGGCATGAAGCTAAGAAACCAGCCACAAGTAATTGATGGGGATTTTCTGCAGTAGCTCTCCTTCTGGAAAGACTTATTATGAAATTAATATTATCCCGATTAACCACTAGCTGAATTCTTGATTCGTCAGTTTTTAAGTCTATTGATTTCAATCCAACTACTTGAGATTTTAATGCCTTAATTAAGTAACGGCCAGAAATATCAAAAAAAGTATGTTCAAATTTTATTTCTTTGGGATCTGCATCAATATTTACTGTAATTGATAATGGTTGCGCCTTTTCATGGATAAATTTCAATGGATAAGAATCATTTTCAATTATCTGAGAATTTAAAATAAAATT
Organism: Rhodobacteraceae bacterium Water-Bin34; assembly: GCA_900197625.1. Classification (GTDB taxonomy): domain Bacteria; phylum Pseudomonadota; class Alphaproteobacteria; order Rhodobacterales; family Rhodobacteraceae; genus Amylibacter. The sequence continues at coordinate 28,917 of FZLS01000033.1, forward strand.
TAATTCACGTGCTATATCCGTTGTTTTGCTGATTGTAACGTCACCATACAAGCGATCAATAAAAATTACTGTAATAATTGCTTGTATCAACAAAATTGGAATGGCTAAGATCAAAATAGATCTGCCGAGTAAGCTTTTGGGAAGATAGTTTTTTGGCCAATATTTTTGTGACATTAAAATAAACTACGCATTGATAAGTTAAAACGCAAGAAATCCTACAATTTATTAAAATAAATTAAAAAAAATTTAGATTATCGTAAAAAATCTATGGACGCATAAAAAAGCCTTAGCTATAGAGACGTCATACATGGTATTCCGACGTAGCTCAGTGGTAGAGCAGTTGACTGTTAATCAATTGGTCGTAGGTTCGACCCCTACCGTCGGAGCCATGTATATAATCCCA
>FZLS01000158.1 GCA_900197625.1 Rhodobacteraceae bacterium Water-Bin34
GATTCGGTAAACAGAATCGTCAATTTAAACGGACCTATATTTTAATATAATAGTGAAACCTAAGTTAGCTGGCCATCTACCTAACATAAATTCAGTAATAGATATCTGGTTGTATTCTGCTCCGTGGATATAGATAGCAATTAAATTAAATATTGCTGCTCCAATAAATATAATTCCAGCTAAAAAACATGCTGAGTTTAGAGTGATCACTCCTATAATAGTAAATAATATTTGCCATTGAAAAAGACAAAATACTCTCCATCCTTAGAAGTTGCTTTTAAAATATCCAATGTATTCAAGACACCCTTGGAAGATGTTTTTACTTATGATTAGAGAATGTTTTTTAGGCACACACTTACGATGATTAAAGACTTAATTCATAGTGATACATATTTTATACAGTCAGCAAAACACCTCTGTATCACTTTTTTTATAAGCGTTTCAAATTTTTTGCCTATTGAGTGGGAATAGAGCAAAAAATATCTGCCTTGGTATGGTTTTATATACTAGTATGATTAGCTTGCCTACTTGCTATTATCCTCTCTATGTCTATATTGTGTAAGCATATACAAAATTAATACAAAACTTTTTCAAGCACTTAATTATGATGCTTGAAAGATTATCAATCATCAAGAGAGGGGGCAAAATGATCAAAAATCTAATGATAAATTTTTTAAAAACTGCCTCTAAGGTTAAAGAGCAAGAAGTTAAAGCTGTAATTTTTTCATTTTTATTTGTGGTCGTCTTGATGTCAGCCTATTATATTTTGCGACCAGTTCGCGATGCTATGGCTAGTGATTGGACAGATGCAGAGGTAAGTTGGTTGTGGACCCTAAATTTTTTTATTAGCACTGCAATCGTAGCGCTATATGGGGTTATGGTTTCTAAGTTTCGTTTTCGATTATTGGTGCCAACTATGTACGGCATTTTTGCGATATCATTTATTATTTTTTATGCTCTAGGATCTGTTTTTGAGGATCGAACTGTAATTGATAAATCATTTTATGTTTGGGTAAGCGTATTTAGTCTTTTTCATATTTCTGTTTTTTGGACCTTTATGTCAGAGCTATTCAGTAAAGAGCAATCAGGCAGGCTTTTCGGTATTATTGCTGTTGGTGCTAGCGTGGGCGGTCTGATTGGACCATCGATTACTGCATTTTTTTCAGTTTCCTTAGGTACTGATAACTTGATGCTTATCGCTAGCATGATGCTATTTATTCCAATTCCAATTATTTTTTATCTCCAATCATTGAAGGCAAAAGAATTAAATAATGAGGCGTTAGATATACCTATTTCCAATCAATCAATTGGTGGAAATCCACTTGCAGGCTTTAAAATGTTTTTCTCTAATCCATATCTATTATCGATTGGTTTATTTATTTTTTTATATACTGGCATAAGCTCATTTGTTTATTTCGAATTAAAAAACTTATTGAGCGATTTTAGTCGCCCTGAACGTTCTGTTATTTGGGCTCAAATGGATCTTGCAGTAAATATTTTAGCAATCTCTACTGGGCTATTTGCAACAGGCCGCATTGTTACCAAATTTGGTATGCCTGTAACTATTGCCATGGTGCCAATAATGATTTGTATCGGTCTGCTAGTATTAGCAATTTCGCCTTTATTGGGTGTAGTTATGGTATTGCAGGTCATCCGCCGCGCTGGTAATTACGCAGTGACTCGTCCTGCTCGTGAAATGTTATTTACGCTTGTTAATCAAGAAACTCGTTTTAAAGCAAAACCTGTTATTGATATTGTTGCCTATCGAGGTGGCGATATGCTTACTGCTTGGTTATTTACTGGACTCACCCAGGGCTTGGGATTAGGCTTGGCTGCAGTTGCTGCAGTTGGTGCAGGAATTGCTAGCTTATGGGCAATAGTCGGTATTTATCTTGGAAAATGGTTTGAGCGCAATGAATCTTAATCTAAAAATCTATAGAATAGAAAAAGTGGCTTGTAATCATAAGGTTGCATGCAGGATTTATTTAAGGCATCGTAATACTAATCAATTTCATCTATCTAAACTACAAAAATAACTAACGGAGCAACAACATGAAACACTTACCTATTATTAAAATTTTTGCATTTATTTTGGTTTTTAGTCCTTTTGTAATGTCTGGCCATCATTCTGGCCATGAGCATAACTCTCAAACAAAATATATTAGCTATGATCAGATAGGTAATCCTGCTGATGTACTTGAAGTAAAAATAGAAACATCTCGTGCCCTAAATAGTGGAGAAGTTCGAGTTCAAGTATTAGCCGCACCTATTAATCCTTCTGATATATTACAGATTGCTGGAAAGTATGGGGTTGATGCTGTATTGCCTGCAAGACCTGGTAGTGAGGGTGTTGGCCGAGTTAAAGAAATATCTTCTGAAGTTGAGAGTTTAAAAGTTGGCCAGTTAGTTCTTCTTGCTAGCGGAAGTACCTGGGCAGAAGAATTAGTGGGTCCAGCTGAGGGCTTTTTACCACTGCCTAATCTAGGGCCTATTGGCGCTGACGTAATTGAGCAGCTTGCAATGTCAGCTGTGAATCCATTAACTGCATTATTAATGCTTACCTCCTTCGAAGATATTAAAGAAGGTCAATGGATTGCACAAAGTGCTGCTAATTCTGCAGTTGGCGGTTATGTTATTCAGTTGGCAAAACAGCGTGGTATTAAAACCGTAAACATTGTTCGCCGAGAAGGTTTGGCTGAAGATCTTAAAGCCAAAGGTGCAGATGTTGTTTTAATTGATGGACCAGATCTTGCTAAACAAATAGCTATAGCAACAGATAATGCACCAATTGTGTTAGCACTAGATCCTGTTGGTGGCGATACTTATGGTCGTCTAGCAGATAGCTTAGGTTATGGTGGCACATTAGTAACTTATGGAGTTTTATCAGGCAAGCCTGCTAGTCTTAACACAGGAAAAGTTATTTTTAATGACACTCGCCTGCGTGGCTTCTGGCTTTATAAGTGGTATCAGACGGCAACTATGCAGGATAAACAAGAAGCTTTTGGGCAGGTAATTCCTTTGATCGTAAATGGCACCTTAAAAGCTAACATTGATTCTCGCTTTACAGTTGATCAAATTGAGCAAGCTGTCACCCGTGCATGGGAAGGCGGCAGAAATGGCAAGGTGCTTATAGTTCCAAGCCCAATTGAGTAATAGGATACACTAATTAATATGGAACCAAATTTTGCAGCATTTCAACTAATAGGACAAATCGCTCTAGGAATAATTGGTTTTTCTGCAATATTAATTGGCCTAAGCAGAACCTCTGAAGGGTTTTCAGATCCAGATAATTTTAGAGTACAGCTATTAACCTATTCTGCTTTTGGCGCCATGTTTGGTTCTATTATTCCATTTGCTATATTTAGTGGTGAAAATTTTGAAGCTGCCTGGCTAATGTGTTTTTGGGTCATGAGTATTTACTCAGTAATAGGGCTAATAATATTTCCTAGAAAAATGCTTCATCTCCGATCTTTAGGGCATAAAGATATTTTTCCAATTAAATTATATTTATTTCAAACAGGGATTCTCTCAACTATATTTGTACTCTCATTATTAATGATAGTTAATAACTTTTATGAACCATCACAAATATATATTATTTGTTTAATGCTTTTTCTAGTTCAGAGTTCTGTAGCTTTTATTAGGACTATGTTTTTTAGGGTAAGCTAATTAAATTTAGATTCATAAGAATTTATTTTTAGTTCTGTCGTTTTTTAAAATGATTATTAATCCTAAGATTGCTGGCCAGCCACCCAAGATAAATTCAAAAATAAATATTTGGTTATAACTCGTACCGTGAACGTAAATAGCAATTAAGTTAAATATTGCAGCTCCAATATAAATTATTGCAACTGAAAAAAACCAAATTGGGTTTAAGGTAATCACACCTAAAACCATAAATAAGAATGTTGCAACAAAAAAGGACGTGAAATCTCTTAGTAAAGCATTTTGTGCAGCTTGTGATAATTCATTTAATACAAATCCAAAATCAGCAGCCGCACTAATTGGTGTAAAAATCCACCCAAGTGCTAAGCCTAATACTAGGTAGGCATATAAAATACCTAAAAACCTAATAATAAAGGTATAACTTCTTTGAACAGAAACAAGAGAATAAAAGAAATAACCACCTAAAAACCCAGCTACACAATGCAGTATCTTACCTATGATGCTTCTATTACCACCTAATAGTTGTGTTTGAAATAAGAGTTCAACCATCAAAAATAATGCCATTCCAATGGCAACAGCTCCCGCAACTGCAAATAGATACTTTCCACTATAAGAACTGTATTTAGAAATTAACCCAGCAACTGAGAAAGCTATACCAAAACCAATAATAACTACAGCATATAAGGCAATTCCCAGTCTTTGAAAATCAAATAGAATGACTTCAATCCAAGTAATAAATCCTACAGGCATATCAGCAGATGCTAGCCAAATTAGATTTGATATCGATGAGATAGGGGTGATCAACATTACTGTAAACAATGCTGCAGATAATACTGCAAATGGATACTTTGCTATGTTCATTATTCTGAAGGCAAAACTTTAATTAATTTACCTTTAGGCCCATCAGTCAGTAAATAAATTATCCCACTTGGAGAGGATTGTATATTCCTTAATCTTGAATTTAATTCAGAAAATAGACTTTCCTGAATATTATTTTTATCTATAAAAGTAACTTTTTTTACATCTTTAGAAACCAATGCTGTTACTAAAAAGGTATCCTTCAATTCAGGATATATATCACCCTCATAATAGA
>FZLS01000236.1 GCA_900197625.1 Rhodobacteraceae bacterium Water-Bin34
CATCAATGGGCAGCTACAGAGATGGACATTTGACACATTGGATAAAGCAGTCAGAAAACGGGATGCTATCTTTGCCAAAGTAGCTGCAGAATAGCTGCTGAGAGACGCTGTACTGCGTCAGGATGAGTCTAGTGCCCAAGTAGAGTGGTAGCCTAGCTAAAGTCCAAAAGCGCCCAAGATCACTGAGTTGGTCTTGGGTTATTTCATTTGCGCAAATCAAGCATCATTACGAGCTTGCCATTGGCTATATTCACGTTCTGCTGCGAGCACTTCATCAAGGTCTGGTGACACTGGTGGACTATCATCTGAGGGCTTCCACGCCAACATCTCCTTGCTTGTAGGTATGTCTCCGCCAAGTCTTTTGTGAAACTCTCTGCGCATAGATTCTTCCAATTCCCCACCAAATCCATGATGCATAATGAAGCTGTCATGTACTGGAAGTGCGGGGGCATCCATTGCAGCAAAGTGCAGCATTACTCCCTCACAAATGCAGCTATCCTCAAATTGCATAAGATTACCTTCACCACAGACAAATAAGTCCTCAATGGGCTTGTGAGCAGAGAGGATCTTATCCCGCAGTTCAGCCCATGACATGTCGGCTATGGATGGATCAACATCACTTGGACAATTCCTGAGAGGGGTAGTCGCTTGGATCATTGCGTTAAAGGCTGCCTTAACAAGATTACGATGCTCACCGTCCAGAACACGATCATAAGCATCTTCAGAACCAAGCTCTTTATTGTAGGCATAGTATAGCATGTGTGGGTTAAGCTGTGAAAAGTCATACTCAACTGTCCGTTTCATATCGATTGTAATATACTTGCGATATTCACTTGGAACATTCTGCCACCAACCACGATAGAAGCGTCCACCCTCTTTAAATGAGCCGTTAGAAAATATTCGTATCAATGATCGAGCTGATAGATCGATAGGAAGCCCGTCAATATTTTTTCTGATACGAGCCTCCAAAGAAACAACGTCAGTATCCTTTATTTCAAGATCAACCCAATGCCTTGAGAAACATTGATTAATCGTTTTTAGGTTTTGTCGGTACTTTACGGTATTAGGCGTATCGTCATATTCAATGGCTTTTTTCCGTCCATCAATCACATCCCGCAGAATGATACTCTCTTCGTTTAAATCTGGTTTGATGCTTAAAGCAGGATAATCTTCAATTTCTTGCAATCGCTCCAATAATTCATCTCTTGCAACAAATTTGGTCAACGACCCTTGTAGTGTTGTGTGGTCAAAATAACCTTCTTTTGTTACCTCAACACACCCAAGCGTTAGTAAGCCATCAAAGGCAGCCATTGTTTGTTTGTACGTGAGAAGAGGATCACGGTACCTTTTGGACTCAGAGTAATAACCACTTCGTTTGTTGATCAAGCACTCTCTGAGTGGGATGCAATGCGTTGACTTCCACAAATCTGTGATAATGGTTCTAATAGCATGTTCAAAGGATTGTTGTGCTTTGGGGTTTCGATTTCTTTTGCGAACTTGCAGAGCCTCAACTCTTTTGATGAAATCATTGGTGAGTTCTTGAAACGAATTTGACATATTGGCTCTCTGATCACCTACATGATATTTATCGACCAGGAGATTTGAAAGGAAAATTATGGAACCTAAAAAAGTGTTAGACGTTGGTGTCCAGTATAGTGAGCTGGCCAAGGTTTTTCACTGGGGTTTTGTAGCCTTATTCGCATATGGAATTACCAAACAGGTTGATGACATAAGTCAGCTTGAAGATTTTGCTCTTCTTAGGTTTGAACTCATCTTCGCTACAATAATGATATTACTACTCGCTATACGCTTTCTTTACATGGCTAAAACACAAACGTCGTCCTTACCTAAGGAAACGTCGGCATTTCAGAGACTCGCAGCTAAGCTCGTTCATCTGGGAATGTATGTATTGCTAGCGACCATAGCCGTTTCTGGTATTTTGATTGGCGGCATCTACTGGATAGGGATGAAAGATGGTTTGCTCATTGAAGGCATAATAGCTGTTCACGAGTTAGCGGTCACAGCAAGCTATTGGCTGATAGGAGTACATGTAGCGGCGGCATTATTTCATCGTTTGAAACAAGACGGTGTATGGAGTTCTATGGTTCCTATTTGGAAAGAAGTAGACAATAAAAATAATGAGTAAATAGAGAAAGTTCCACGCACCCTAAGACCAATTTTGGAATAGATAAATGGTCTGAAATAATGCAAAAGCTGGAGAATGATCCTACCCAAACGATTATCATAGGGTCACTGACCGAAGGCAAAATAAACCCCGTCGCCCGCAATAAAGATATTTTCACAGCAACACCTCGCCAATGGTGCATGATCGACATCGATAGCCTTGCTTGGGATGAATAAATCAAAAAATAGTGTAAAATCAACGTTAATGAAATAATTTCAAAGGAATGGCTTTCAAAAATCGTTAAAGGTAGACCTTTTATGAGTAGCATGTAAGAGTCTCCCATGAGACATGTGAGCGACCATGGTTAAAGAAAAGATTGAACGTAAAATTACTGTTATCTTTGCGACCGATGTTGTTGGTTACAGTAAACATATGGAAGCTGATGAAAGCGAAACCATTCATAATTTGC
>FZLS01000045.1 GCA_900197625.1 Rhodobacteraceae bacterium Water-Bin34
TGATATTACCATTTTTATCTGCCAGCATAAAGGCTTCGAACAACGTTTTGTTGTCTTGCATATATGCTTGTTCATTTTTATTCCACATTGCCATTGTTCTTGTCTCCTACTTCTGCCAGCCTTTAATGTATTTATCTGAAAAATTTGCGTTACTAAATTCTAATCTATCAACTAATTTAACTGCATTCTTACCCATATGATCAATAGCAACAAAGCCTTCTTGCTTAGTTACTTCATAACCATCTTTTGTTTTAAGGAATGTACCAATGCTTTTTGCTCTATCGAGTTTACCAATAAGCATGTGTTTAGCGTCGATCAATAGATTATATAGTTCGAACATTGCAGTAATCTGAGATTCTGGAGTACGCTTAAAGTATTGAAGGGTAGCATCTTTCTTTCCGCGCTGGGTAGCTTTACCTTTTGCAGTACTACGAGTTGCTGCTTGTTTTTCGTAATAGTTGTCGATGTATTGAGTTAACTCTTTAGAAAGTTTACGAGGATTCTTAATTCGCTCGCCTTGTCGTATCTTACTATTAACGAATGTTTTTACTCTTACTAAAGTATCTTCATGTTGAGATATGCCGTTAAGAGTTTCTTTCTTAATTGTATTAAATTTCTTACCAGCTGCTGATAAGATTTTTGTTACTTCGTCGGTTTCTTTTTTAGTAAGTGTTGCAGTTCCTGATAAATCTCTATAGAGAGCATCTACTGACCAGACCGATTTCGTTTTCTTGAGGCTAGAAGCAATCTCCTCTCCAAAACTTGCAGACATTTCTTCAAAGCTTGATCCTCGGTACGTTGTATGCCAGACCACTCCAATCTTTGAGGAGAGGATTTGTCTTCCGAGGTCCGAGTTTTGAGGTACCGCGTAAACAATCGTATTAGGATGGAAAGTAATATGCGGTTCACCTTCGATGTCCACCACTTTGAGATCTTCTTTAGCATATAAAAAGTCACCTTGTACTACACCTTTAATATTGAGCTTTGGCAGCTCAGCTAAGGCTAGCTTTAATTTTGTATTCAAATCACCTTTAGTATCATCATCAATATCTTTATTTGTTTTATATACTTTTGGATTTTTATTAAATATACCTTTCTTAGCAACGAAGAATTTTCCGTCACTAGGATCAATACCCGCAAAAACTGCAGGAGCACCATCCCATTTAACCGTAACGTTAACTTTAGATTTAGCTGTCCCTGCTAGCATATCCCTTAATGAACGAAGGAAGTTAATCGATTGTCGAGTACCTTCTACACCGTTATTAAGAATATTATCTTCTAAATGTTCCATGTGAGTATTCTTAGCTTCTGCTAAGTAGTTCTTAAAAGATAACATTATCTTCGACTCCAGTCTTTTAAAAATAGTTTTTCAATACCTTCAACAGTATCAATAGTGTGTGGCGACATGCCTTTAGTCTTAAGTCTTCCTTGGAACCTTAAACCCGCTGTACGAGTTTCTGTTCCATCCGGGAAACGACCTTTAGTACCAGAATAGGCTAGTCTTATTTCTACTTGTATTTCGCCTTTGAGTCGAGGAACGGGAAGCTTAAATGGATTCTTACCCATATAGAATAAGCCAGCTCCACCAATTTGGATATAATAAACGCCTTTCTTATTATAATGCTTTTCTATAAAAGAAGCATCAGTACTTACTTTTGTATTGATATCTTTTAAAAGACCTTTTGCTTTTAATTCATCTCTACCATACTTTGCAACCTTAATAGGTATGCCAGTAATTTTACCGTGATACTCTGTTGGTTCTAAATCTTTTGCTGCTAGGATATAAGCATCTAATGCTCTTGTTTTCTTTCTAACAGCTGAAAGCAATAGTTCTTCATCAGCCTGATCCATCTTCTTTGCTGCCTTGAACTTCTTGCTTTTAAGATCATATGAGAAAGATCCACCGCCCATTTGATCATCGGCCGATAGCTTTACTTCAATATTAAAAGGCTTGCCATCTAGCGTACCTTCAATATCTCCAGCACCAACATTTGAAAAACCAGCTGAAGGCTTACCGCCTTCTTTAAAAAAATTTACTTTTGCTTTTTTAATAGCGTTATAAATTTTGAACTCATAATCTAATCCACGTTGACCAGCAGGCATTTTGTCCTCTACAAATTTAGAAAATCTCTTCATTGTACTCTCTACGAATAATTATAGTGTTTTTTCTATTTATAATTATTAAGAGATACCACCAGCTGAGAACATTGTTTTCTTACCTTGACCAAACGGAGTAGTTGCACCACTGTCATTAGATGAATTACTAAATGATGATGTGTTTGCTGCGCTTGTACCACCAATACCTTTTTGTGCGGATTCTTCGAGATCATATATTTGCATTTTTGATCGATCAATACCAACTACAAATCGGCGATAATAACCAAGATCACCCCAACGATTTTTTAGCTGTTTAATCATTAACTGACCAAGATTATCAAGTTCCTCAGTAGTTACGAGACCTAGAATACAATCCGCGGTATGAGTAATACCCATTGATTCAGATGTATTAGTAAGATCAACATCAGAGTTACCATAACCATCACGGTTAAACTGAGAAGAAGTAACTACTGCACAATTATATTCCATTGCAAGACCACGTACTTCCTCAGCAATTGATTTTACGAGTGTATAACTATTAGCAGCTGCTGCGCCTTTAACCCGAGATGATGCACAAATATTGAGATAATCAATAAAGATAACATCAGGTTCAAAGTTCTTTTTCATTTTGAGTTCATTAAGTAGATGGCGGAAGTGGCCAACGTGAGCAGAACCAGTAGGATATTCCTTAACGACAAGCTTACCAGTACATTTTGATTTGATACGATCCATACGTTTATTATATACATCACGTGGTAATAGCTTGAGTTCATCGAGAGTAACATCCATCATGTTAGCATCAATACGTTCAGCAATTCTTTCTTCAGCCATTTCCATAGTAACATATAGAACATTTTTACCAGTCATTAAATAAGATGCGGCTGCGTGACATTTTACAAGAGACTTACCACCACCGGTAGTAGCCAATAGGACTGTCATTGATTTACGAGGCAAACCACCTTTAGTAACTTTGTTTAATAATTCAATATCAAAAGGCATACGTTCTTCTTTACGGTGATAGAAATCATAACGAGATTCAGAATCATCAATAAAGTCGTGACCTACCGATGTATCAAAGCTGATACCAAGAGAGTCAGATAATAAATTGGGAATAGAGCCTTTGTCGTTTTCTTGATCTTCACCATCCATAATAAGGATAGCTTTACGAATAGAATTAAATAAGTCTTTGTCTTGGCAAAACTTTTCAGTTTCAGAGACAAGGAAATCAAAGTTAGTATCTTCATCGCGTTGAAGACCATCAACTGTACCCATAATATCTTTATATGAGTCTTCGTTTAGATCTTTACGTTTGTCGAGAGATATTTTAAGAGCTTCAATTGACGGTGGCTGCTTGTATTCATCAACATATGTTGAATAAGTATTGAAGATCTTTTTAAGACTGCCATCATCAAAGTAATCACCCTTAATATAAGGATATACTTTGCGATAGTAATCTTCATTGAAAATAAGATTTGATATTACAGTTGTTTCGATCATTTAACCATCCAGTTGTTAGGTTGAGTACTGGCGGCGATTAAACCGCCAGTACATTCAAGTATTATAATAATACACATTACAAAAAATGTCAACCGTTATTAACTCGCGATCTCGTCGTTATCATCAACGACCTCATCGATTTCGTCAACAGTATCTTCTCGCATAATGGCACCTGATGCACCAATAGTAAACGAGTTTTTGATATACTGGCTTAAGCTTGTTTTCTCAAGCATCATTAGCCAGAAGTCTTTATTGTCATTAATATCTTTAGCTCTCATTAGTTTTTCAACCATTACTTCTCCAGTATCTGGATTGAGTGCTTCATACCAACCAACTTTAGGTTTGTGTAGATAACCACCTTTTTCAGCGATCTCCATCAAACCAGACCATTTAACAATACCACCTTCATAGCTTACGCTAACTGGTATTTTGGACTTTTCTTTAACGTGGCGTGATTTTTCAATATTAATAATAAAGTGGTAACCTTGAATTTCTTGACCAACCTTATCTTGCTGTCGACCAATAATCCAAATAGCATCTGCTGAATAGTAAATACCTGTACCACCTGATACAACTGCCTTAGGAAACAATCCAATCTCTTGATAGGTATGGTTAACCGCAATCAATGGAATGTCTTTAAGGTTAAGGTGTGGTGTTACAATACGGAACAGAGATTTTAGTGCTTTAGCACGACTCATATCTGCTACTGATTTACCATCAAGTGCATCTGCAACTTCTTTCTTAGAAGCTAGGTTACCAACCGAATCAATAACCACGACTACCTTGTCGCCTTTATCAATTTTATCTAGCTGCTGAGAAATATCAAACTTAAGTTCTTCAACATTGGTAATTGGTGTATGAACTACGCGGTCCATATCAATACCAAAGCTTTCAAAGTAAGCTTGAGGTGTACCAAACTCTGCATCATAAAATAACAATACAGCATCTGGGTTTCGTTGCATATAAGCTCCAGCCATCAACAATGCGAATGCTGATTTAAAGTGCTTAGATGGACCAGCTAGGACAAGGAGACCTGGCGTTAATCCACCGTCGATACGACCGGATAATGCAACGTTTACCATTGGCACTTGTGTGGGTGCCATATCTTTTTTACCATAGACTTTCGAATCCAAAAGAGGAGCCGTCATCTTAATGGTGCTGTTCTTCACAAGTTTGTCTAATAGACTCATATTATTTACTTCCTTCTACAATAGTAGTCAATTTACTTTTATAACCTTGTATCTTAGCTACTCGGTCAGGCCAGAAAATTGTAGATTTATCCGGATTCTTACACAAATTGTCTAAGAACGGTGTTATTGATTTATATAGAAGTTCTAGTCTATATTCAAGATCGTCGGCAGCGAGCTTGGCGTCGGTCAATTGATCTTCCAACGTTTGTTTCTCACTGCTGACTTTTTGAATAGTATCTTGTGCTTCAGCTTCTTTTTCTTGAAGCTCTTCATCAATAAAGCTGAAACCAAAGTCAAAGTCTAGAACTTCTTCGTAGACTTTATTAACCATTGGCTAGTTCCTTAAAGATTGAGAGATCGTCATCGTCATCATCCATTGATAAAGATGTCGAAGCTTCGGGTGTGGCTTCCGCAATTGTTGGCTGAGGAGCCGCTTCTTGGGTATTACCCATATTAGAGAGATCAAACTCATCGTCTTCTGCTTTAGCTGGAGTAGAAGGTTCTTCATCCAGTGCAAGTACACGATATAGTTTAGCCTTTAACTCATTATAGGACTTAAAGTTCTTAGGATCAATAAGTTCTTGTAAAGAGTGCTCAGAGTTATAGATACGTTCTAATTCTGCATCGTCATCAGAGACTGCCGACGGAGCGTCGAACTCTGACTTATCATAGTTTGGATAACCTTCAAACTTACGAATCTTGAGGCGGAAGTTAGCACCTTCCCATAGATCAAATGGATTCACGGGTGTCTCGTCTTCAAACTGAGGATTCATTAGATCATTCAATTTGTCGAAGATTTTCTTACCAAACTGATACATGAATACTTTGCCATCGTTTTCAGGATTAGCTCCATCTTTAACGACAAGAATATTAGCCACATACTTGAGCCTACGCTTTTGTTTACGCGCAAGTTCTTTATCAGATTCAAGACCAGAGTTCCACAACTTAGAGTTGTATTCTGATACTGGATCATCTTGATTAATAGTGGTTAGGGAGTTTTCAATGTACCATTGTCCTGTTGGACCTTGGAAGCCGTGATCCCAAATACGTACGAATGGCATTTCTTCACCAGCTGCTGCGGGTAGGAAACGAATGATTGCAAAACCATTACCAGCTTTATCGCGGGTTGGTTTCCACATTTTACCTTCGTTGGGATCTGAGTAGCTCTTTTGTGTGATTTTTTCGAGCTGAGAGTTCAGTTTATTTAAAGAACTTGAACGGTTCTTTTTTAATGCGTCAAATGACATATTAATATCTCCTAAGTTTTGCTGTATATAGCATTGTTTATATTGCGATGTATGTGCAAGTATCGAGCTTGCCATCTATTTATAATCAAAAAAAGCGATCTCGGATTAAATCCTTAAACTTTTTTTCATCGATTTCTAAGAAAGGCTTGTACTTCCTTATTAACCTTATTATATCACTTGCCACAATTTTGTCAACTATTTCTTTTTCCCAGTAAGGAAAAATGTTAGCGACGTGAGCAAGGATAGTAATAGTTTCCAGACTAATCTTCTTTTGCATATACCAAGTTAGAAGCAGCGGATGCTGCCCATTCACTGAAGTAAAATTAGCCTGAAAGTTATCGTCAAGAATAGCTATTTCGCTTTTAAATGACCGCGATAGAGTATCAATTCTACGCTGCCAATCAATATAACGATCTTCGCCTTCTTGCTCGATTATTTCACGAATCCATGCATTAGGCTTAACTATCATATTAGATAGCATTAGCTTTTCTGGATCATCTTTACGTGAAAGCTTTTCGAAAAAATATGCATCATTACGAGTTCTATACTTTTCGTACGACGCTCTTATCTTTCCGTTATACTTGTGATAGTCATAATCAGAAGTAAAATGTTTCTTCATTGCTAGGTACTTTACGTACCATACGAAACTGTCTTCGTTAGCATAGCTTAGTGAGGTCTTGATCATCTTTAACTACCAATTTAGCATCCACCGCTTCAGATCTTACTTTTTCTTTTAAGATAGAAGATTTCTTAACGATGTCTGCAACCGTTTCAATTTCTAGCTCGTTGATTCGAGCGTATTCACATAATGCATCAATGTAGCTTATACCACTTTTGAGCATGTACTGAATTTCATGATGTACCTTTTCAGGTGTTCTTGGCGCAACGATTGCTTCTTTGTTAACCAAGACGCTTTCTACTAATTCTTCTTTATCCATTGAGTGTTTTTATCCCTGCGAGCCAGTTTTCGGCCGCTGATTGTGCGAAGTGAATATTTTTACCTTCGTATATTTCTTCTTTAATGAAATCGCCATTAATAAAGAAGCGGATACCGGCGCCACCATCTGTAGTAAAGTAATCAGCTTTTAAGCTTTGACCATCTTTTTCAGATATAAGTGTTTTTTCAACCATTTGATTTCTCCTTAATATTGGAAGTTGCCTTTACACTACCACAATTTGAGCAGTGTACAACTGTAATTTCAAATCGATGAACACCGACTTGCATAGTTCTTGTTGCAGCTGATATGTCTATTATATCACAGCAGCCATTGACTGTCAACGGTTTTGTTGAATTAATATTAGTAATAGCGCCGATGGTCATTTATTTTTCCTCGAATAGTACATCGTTAACATATGCATCTTTATCTTCTTCTGATATACCCATAGCAAGTATTGAACGATGGAGATGTGGATTTAATTTTTGGTTTGAACAATATTTGTTTAAGCTTGGAAGTGTATCACGGCCAGTTTGTGGAGAGTGATATTCTAGGTTATCAAGATAATGATTTACTAAATTAGTAGTAACTTTAATGAATTGATTCAACTCTTCATCAGTATTAATATTACCAACAGCAATCATATTTTCTGAAAAGATTTCTTTTGCCCAAGGTGGCAGTTCACGAGGTTTAACCCAAGAAAGATCTTGTACTGCTTCTTTCATAGATACATTATATGGATGTTCAAATCCATGCAAAGGGCTATAATCCATAAATGAACCAGTGATCTTTTTAGGACCTGCTACAATATCAAATCCAAGAATAGGTAATTCAATACCTTCGTTTGGAAATACATTCACATGCATTAACCACAATCCTTTACCGTTCTCTGGTTCAATTGTTTTTAAATGAGCTTTTGATACTATGTCTGATTTCCAGAATGTATCGGTCCAACCATCAAAGTGCATTTGTTCAGTATACTTTGGGTTATCCCATCTTTCAAAAGAATCATCAAATCGAGACCCAATCCATTCAGCATAGTTATTGAGTTTATTCCATAGATGCATGTTCACTTCTTCCTTTGTATTCTGGATTGATCTTAAACACTAACTTAACTTTAGGCCTATATTTAATTTCGCCTTTGTTATTAGTATATTTTTCTTGTTCACCCGTATCTACCCACTTTGATTTAAAGCAGAGTACAGGAGAGCTATATGTTTCGTTATGACGTCTCATCGTCGATTTTAGTAAGTGTGGCGTAAGAATTATCATCGCTCATACTCCACTCTATACTATCACCAATATCAATGTTAGCCGAAACGAGTACACCATGCGGAAGTTCTATATAGTACTCTCCAGTTTCTTTATCTTCTTGGACTTTTAAGGTGTAATTCATTTATTCTTTTTCTTGGCTTTTCTTGCTTTGGCATATTCATTTTCTAATAAAGTATAACGAAGTTGTTTCATTGTTCTTCGTCTTAACCGTGCGGTTTCACTTCGCATCATTCTAAATGCTCGTGTAAAAGGCTTGCCAGTAGTTAAATCGTGTTCTTCAACAGCTTGAGATTCTACTTCTTGCATTGGGTTCTCCTTTGCTTGACTATGGTTTAATTATATACTTACTTTTGCTCTTTGTCAACGATTTCTTTTGATAGCTCATCAAATAATTCTGATGCAAAATCAAAACAAGTTTTAGCTTCAACTTCCATATCATCGTCGAGTAAAGTTCTAAATTCTTCAATAAGAACCTTAGTGTCACCACTGAACTCATACATAAGTCCATTACCTGGCGTTTTCTTTTTGATCATTTGACCGCCATGCAATTCACCAAAGTGGCGTACATACATATGGGCTAAGAGCGAGTGATTGTCTTCTGCATCTGCTAACGCATTAATGTGTGCTGCATACTTTGATACTGAAGCAGGAAATACGCCACTAGGGCTAAATCCATAAGCAGTTTCAAGTTCGCGCAAGTCTTGGAAGATGCGTTTAGCTCGTTTGATGGGCTGTAAAGATGGCGGGATTTCGGTGTGCTTTTCTAGAATGTTGTAATTCATATATTGTGCACATAAAAATTTGTAATATAGTTCTGGATCTATACTACCAGATAGAAGTTCTTTAGCGAATGCTCTTCTTTCTGCTGCTTGGTGGTGAGCCCAAGTTAGCTCTTTCAGTTTGTTTGACATAATATCCTCATGAATTAATTGCCACATTTTCTGTTGCTAGGTAAGTGGTCAACCCCGAGCGATTATGCTGCTAGAGCGAAATCCTCACGTGCGTACGAGTTATCGTTTGCATTTAGTTTATGTTGATCTATACGCGATCATCCGGTAAACTCCACTTCACTACATCGTCCGTCGATCCTAATATCAGCCCCATCAAAAACATACTAGCCACTTTATCAGATGTGTTCCAAACTTAACTGGACACTAGTATGCTTTTGGTGGAGGCGGGCGGATTTGAACCGCCGTCCTGTTCAGTTTCACGTTGCTTCAACGTTTACAAAGTTATTTATTACTATTTTTTCTTTCTGCGTCTAAAAATACAGCATTAGTTATAATAGTTGGTATAATAAGACACAAATGAACTCCAATAGAAACTGGAATGCTGTATCCTAACCAACCCATATAATATATTGCTATGACTCCGAAGAATCCTGACCACATTACAAATAACGCCATTAATAGATAACCCTGCAATACAGGATCTGGAATAAATCTTAACGGGTTATATCGTAAATCCATAATGCTTCGATATACATTCACTACTTGTTCCATAACATATTACCTCAACTTTATTTAAGTGTATACTGATTATAACACAGTTTAAAAATGTTGTCAACATTGGCGCGGCTAAAGAGATTCGAACTCCTGACCCTTGGTTTCGTAGACCAATGCTCTATCCAGCTGAGCTATAGCCGCGCGCCTAAGATTTGTTTTCTAAATATACGCCAATACAAATGATTATGCATACAATAGCGATCAAACCAAAAAAATCGTTTACACCCATTACAATGCCTTCTCAAGGTCTCCATGATTACCATCATGATCTGGTGCTGTCCAACCTTCTGGCTTGATTAAGTCTGGAAGCCCAAACGGGTTAGGACGGCCTTCTTTAACTCCGACACTTTTATCCATATTAGCTCTGTAAACGCGATCCCAAGCATCATTAGCATTAACGCCAAATACATCGAGAGTACCAATAGCAAAAACACACATGTCCACAAGACCATCAACGATTTCCTCAGGGTCTCGCGCTTCGATTGCATCCATTGTTTCATCTAATTCCTCCTTACACATTGAAAGTCGGAACTTGAGATACTTATCCATTAACTCAGCGTTATCTTTATTCGCTTCAAACCACTCGTTAACACCAAACTTTTGGTGCATGGCTTTCATATCTTTTGCCCAATCACTCATAACATAACTCCTTCTTTCTTAAATTTAGTTACCTACTGTCGCTGTTTCAAATGTTCGATTGTGTGTATCACTACAGCGAATGAAAGTTGTACACTTTGAGAGATCTTTGATTTTGTCTGCACCTACATATGTACAGGTAGATCTAAGACCTCCTAATATATCTTGTATAGTTATTGTAACACAGCCTTTATACTTTGTCAACACTGTTCTTCCTTCGGATGATCTATATTCTCTTAATCCTCCAAAGTGCTTATCATTAGCTGATGTTGAACTCATTCCATAGAATTTTACAAATTGTTCTTGTACTACTTTCTTGCGATGGTTTATAATCTCACTGCCTATAATAGGAGCTGATACAAGCTCGTTAGTTTCACGATATTTAGTAATGACTTCGCCACCACCTTGATCGTGACCAGCAAGCATTCCACCTAGCATTACAAAGTCAGCTCCACCGGCGAATGCCTTAGCAACGTCTCCAGGAGTAGAACATCCGCCGTCAGCGATAATATGTCCACCAAGACCGTGAGCAGCATCAGCGCACTCAATAACAGCACTAAGCTGAGGAAAACCAACACCAGTTTGAATACGAGTCGTGCAAACACTTCCAGGACCGATCCCAACTTTAACAATATCTGCTCCACTTAAAATTAACTCCTGCGTTTGATCCGCGGTAACAACATTACCCGCTATGATAACGAGTTCCGGATACATGTCTCTTAATTTGCCGATAAAGTCAGTAAATCTTTCACTGTAACCATTTGCCACATCGACACAAATATATTTTAAGCTCTTACCAAGCTCAGTAACTACTGTTTTAAGCTTCATCCAATCTTCGTTACTAATACCAACGCTCATAGCAACATAATCAGAAACATTTAAAATTCTAGGATCGGCAAAGTAATCAATTAATTCTTCGGCAGTATATGTTTTAACGAGACAAGTAAATAATCCTTGTTCCGCTAATTCGTCAGCCATCTCCATAGTACCAACACCATCCATATTAGCAGCCATAATAGGAATACCTTTATAATTGCTAATGTGCCCACGAATGTTTTCTGGAAAGTCTGGTTTGAAGTTCTTAAAGTTATAGCTTATTGATAGATCTACATCTTTACGACTAGACAGCCTACTACGCTTCGGCCTAATCAATACGTCGCTATAATCTAACTTAACTTCATTATCAATTCGCATTGTTGATTATCCTATCTATTTCATCTTTTAATTTCAACTTGTCTACTTTTAACTTTTTAATAAATTCTTCAGGAGCTTTTTCTGCTACAGCAGCTTCAATGAAATCGTGCTTTCTTTTGTGTTCTTTTTGTAGATGTTCGAGTTTAGTCATTTAGTCCTCCTTATGAAAAGAAATCTTCTAGCGTAGCAATTTTAACTGCGGACCAGCCTACAGCTTCAAGTATCGATTCCAGTGGAGATAGGAATACTTTTTCGAATTGCTTTTCGTAGTCAATATATTCATGTAATCCAAACTGCTTTGGAAGAACACCAGGAAATGATATGATGTTTTCTTTGATTGGATTAGGCGTTTTGAGGTAGCAAAACTTAATTTTGTCGCCACCATTAATAGTTGTAAACTTTTTAGCAAGACCTTTTTGATTGAGGTAATGATTGAATAGTATACAACCTCGTACGTGCATTGGGCAACCTTTCTTATATAGATTACCTTTATCACGATATTTGTCGATGTTATCAGTACCAGAGTTGCGACCGACATCTTCAGGTGGAAGCTTATAAAATTCTTGTCGGAAGTTTTCAATAAATTCTTGAACCGCAGCTTCATCGCCATTCATAATAACTGAGAATGATTCTTTAAGTTTGTTACGACATACTTCAGGAGTAGAAGAACGAACTGATTCAAGACCTGTTACTGATATTTTTGGAGTATCATAATGAACGCCTTCAGAGTTGAGGGTATTCATGATATAACGTTTCTTAGCAATGAATACAGATTTATCAGTAATCTTTTCACGTTTCATTACCATTGCTTGGCGATATGCACCCATCTTAG
The DNA here is from genome assembly GCA_900197625.1 of Rhodobacteraceae bacterium Water-Bin34. GTDB lineage: Bacteria > Pseudomonadota > Alphaproteobacteria > Rhodobacterales > Rhodobacteraceae > Amylibacter. The sequence goes on from FZLS01000045.1 coordinate 12,409, forward strand.
ATGCAAGTTCTTTATAACCGTTTTCAATTACTTCTTCAATTTTAGTAGAGCAAACTTTATCAAGGAATGCTTCGCCTTTGTCGCGAGGAATATCAGTAGTACCGAACGAAGCTTGTACCAAAGGACCAAAGTCAACATAGATTGAATCAGTATCAATATAAACGATATAGTCTTTGTCTTCGGTCTTAAGGATTTTATTAAGATAAGCATTCACTGAGTTTTGAGCATAACGAATTGATAATTGGCCTGATGTAGTAATAGCCTCAGCCATGTCGTTAATATAGTATAGGAAGTAAATGTTTGCCGTTGCACCATATAGGGAGTTCATAGCAATCTTAATAGCCATTTGCTGGTTATGTAGATTATTGGCCTCTTTAGCAAGAGCTTTCCTATGAGCAGGATCAGTCGTATTTTCAAGTTCTTGTTCAACACCAAGCATTTTCTTTTTGATTACAGAACGATTGCCATAGTATTCATCAATGATTTCAGGAATAACACCTTTAAATTCATTAGTAAAGCAAGCACCATTGGCTGCTACTGATACAGATTTATCATCGTTTTTATAATCACCAGTGAGTACCATTTCTTGAGAAGTATATTCACGTCGATCATCGATATATGTTTCGGGTGACATATTGTATTGCAGCATTAAGTGTGGGTATAGAGAGTTCAAATCAAACGATACAACCCAAGGATGCATGCCAACTTTTGGATCTTTAACAAAGCCACCAACAAGATCGCCTGCGCGTTCGCCAGGAGCTCCTTTAAGTGGTGGTACACGACCTTCACCAATAAGCCTACGATATAGAGTTGTTTCCCATATGCCAACTGTACCAAACGCATCATTAAAGTTTACGCCACCGCCATAAGCAACGGTCATGACCAGAGATAACAATCCGGTTTCATCTTCAAAGCGTTGAATTAGCCATGTATCTTTAAGGTTATAGTCAAGATATAGTTGTGGATTTTGTTCATATAGATCAGTAAGGTTGCCGTATTCAGAGTAGTCGAGTTTCTTTTCACCAAGTACTACATTAGCAATATGATCAAGTTTCCATGATTCCTGTGGTCCATACTTATAACCAAACTTTTTAAAGGCATCCATGTAATCAACAATAGCCACACCAGATATTTGATATGTTTGTTGCATCTTACCAAAAAATTCACGACCTGTTTGTCGAATAGAACGCCAAGGTGATAAGTCTTTTGCAAAGTTTTCACCAAATAGACGAGACATACGAGTAACAATATATTGAATATCAAAGTACTCGACGTTCCAACCAGTTACAATATCAGGATAATCTTGGCACCACAATTGTCTGAACCTACGAAGCAAGTCTTCTTCAGTATCAAACTTATCAAATTCAATGTTTGAAGGATCAAGATCAAGAAGTGTTTGTGATTTGTCGTAGTCTTTACGGCCAAGAAGATGGTAAGTATTAGACTTAGAAGACTTATAAGCAATAGAAGTAATTTCTTTATCAGCAGTATTCATATCAGGATAACCATCGCTGATATCAACCTCAATATCAAATGATACAATGTTTACTTGAGAAACATCATAGTCGACTTGTTTGGGATAATGTTCTTGAATGAACTGAGCTACATAATTAGTAGAACCACCAATTTCAAAGCCATGTACATCTTTATATTGTTCAATCCAATCCTTGGCTTCACGCATAGTATCCATTTTAACAGGAGTCATAGGGCGTTTAGTTGTCAAGGATTTGAACGTAGTTTCTTCTTTACCTTTACCACCTACAAATAGAGTGGGAGAAAACTTTACCTTACGTTCAAAGCGCTTGTTATTTTCATAACCGCGCCAGAGAATATTGTTGCCGAAGCGTTCGACAGACGTGTAAAAACTAGACATGAGTATCCTTTTATTTCAATATGGTTCATTATATAACAGAAATAGCAGTTTGTAAACGGTTATTTTCTGGGGTCAATGTCGGTCTTAATTTGGTCATCATCCCACTTATCTTGTGATATCAAATACGCTATAGATCGTACATCAGCTAATAAGTTCTGACAAGCGGTCTTGTCATAATCAGGTTTTGCATTACGGACACGATGCAGCTCGGCGGCTTTGTCGTGCATGAGGTTAATTCTTTCAATCAGTTGTTCGATTGTATGTAACATTTCTTTCCTTGCTATGCGGCTATTTCTGAGAAGTTTTTAACTTTGTCAAACTTAACGTGAGACATGAATTTGTCGCCAAACTGGTGGCCACGGTGTGAGATAACAAAGATGTTATCATCTGAGTTCAGGTTGTGAAGTGTATCGATCAGCATTTCAATACCTACGCCATCCAATGCACCATCTAGAGTTTCATCAAGAATCAATAGGTTGGTAGATACTGAATTACGAAGTTTAGCAACTGCTCTCCATGCTAACATAATAGCAAGTGTGATACGTAACTTCTCACCTTCTGAGAATGAAGCATATGAGAATCTATCACGGAAACGAGATTTGATTACTTCGTTAAAGTTTTCATCTAACTGAAAATCTACAAATAGATCAAAAGCACTGAGGTACTTATTAATAAGCTTGTTCATAACAGGAACATACTGTTTAATAATATTAGCTTTGATACCACCATCTTTTAGCATCGCGGCCGTAACACTAATCACTTCTTTCTGAAGGAATAGTTCTGTTTGTCGGCCTTCAATACTTTCAAGATCTTTATAATAATCATCAAGCTTACTTGTGTCAACTGCTTCAACTGCATCTTCGGCTGTATTTAATTCGTTCTTATATGATACTAAAGCATTCTTAGCCATTTTGATATTTGCACGATGATCAGCACCAATTAACGATTGTTCACCAATGATACCCTCTACTTCGGATATATCAGATAGACGCAATTCATATTCAGCGATCTTAGCATTAATATCTTCAATGCCTTTTTCTATTTCAATACGCTTGACGTCTTTTTCAGATACAACGTTCTCTTTAAAGTCATGATCAATACCCTGCTTACATGTAGGACAATTATCATGATCGTGATAGAACGACAACTCTTTATTAATATTACGCAGAGTCATTTCAATATCTTGTTTCAGGCTTCGAGCTTTCTGAGCTTTTAATGTCATTGCATTCTTATCAGATACAGATTCAGCAAGTTCCCTTACCTTTTCGTCAATAACTTCTATAGCTTGCTTTTGCACTTCAATATTATCAAGATGTTCTTTCATCTTATCTTTAATCTTATCGACTTGCTTTTCTTTCATTTTCTTAATAGAAGCATTATGCTCTTGAGCACTATCAATTCTTGTTTCAATAAGATCTTTTTGATAAGCATTCTCAGTAATATCAGCTTTGTTACTATTTACTTTATCTTTTAATAATGTATTCATAGTACTAAAGACTTGTATATCGAGGAGATCTTCAATGATTTCACGTCGACCATGTGCTGGTAATTCCATAAATGGAACATATGTAGCACTACCGAGAATAACAATCTGAGTAAATGATTTATAATTTAGCTTAAGAATGTTTTGTTCTAAGTATGCTTGGTAGTCACGAACAGCCGCATCCTGATTGATTAGTGTACCGTTTAAAGTAATTTCAAAGAAGTTTGGCTTGATTCCACGTCTAATATAATAGTTGTTAGAGCCAATGCTAAATTCAATCTCAGCAACAAGTTCTTTCTCATTAATAGAATTAACAAGCTGCGGTTTACTGATTTTACGGAAAGCTTTACCATATAGAGCAAATGTAATAGCATCAAGCAACGTTGACTTACCACTACCATTTGAACCACTGATTAAAGTTGTCTTTGATTTATCGAGCAAAATTTCAGTAAAAGAATTACCCGACGATAAGAGATTCTTATATCGTACTTTCTTAAAATGTATTTTCATTACAGACTTTGTGCCTCAACATATAGTTCATCAATTAATCTTTTTACTTGTATTTTATCGACCTTTGTTTCCAATGAATCGATATAAGTGTGCAAGATATCTTTGGTGTCTTTTGTTTCATCCATGATTTCATTCAATCCTTCGGATTCAAGGTTAAGTGAATCTTCGATTGATTTTACGTCCGCTGCACCAGCGTCAGTCAGTTTATTTAAGAACAAGTCATAGATGTATGGATTAGTTCTGTTCTTAACGATAACCTTAATAAAGGTATCTTTTAAATTTGATACATCGAGATTAGCAATATCTTCAATTGTCATATCAGTATCATCATATTCTAATTTATAGAAGATAACGTTTGGATTCAAAATCCAATCCATTTCACGTGTTTCAGTATCAAGTACACGGAATCCACGTTTGCCTTGATAATCAGACCAAGTCATTTCATATGGAGAACCAAGATACGAGATATTATTATAAGTTGATGGATGATGGAAATGACCAGAATAAACTGCTTCAAAGTTTGTGAATACTTCCCTTGTAAGACCATGATCACATAGGTGACCTTTGTCCATTTCAAATCCTTGAATAGAGAAGTGACCCATACATACGTCAGCATCAGACTCACGCATATCCTTCATCATATCTTTATAATTGTTGTTATTGATCCACGGCACCATCAAAAATTTGGTAGAACCGATTTGAATCTCTTCACATTTATCTTCATAGATATGGAATTTATCATACTCACGTAAAAGCAAATTCATTGAATTGACTTCGTTAGTGTTTGTATAATATGTTGTGTGATTGCCAACAAGCGCATGATATTCAATACCACGATTCGCTATTTGATCAAAGAAGAATTTTTTACCACGTTCCAAAGAAACATAGTTAATAAACTTACGTCGATCAAAAGTGTCGCCAAGATCAAAAATGATTTTAATATCATGTTCGTCTATATAAGGAAAGAACACTTCTGAGAAGAAACGCTCTTGGTGATCTAAAAATAACTTAGAATCACCACGAACACCGATATGCATGTCTGTTACAATTGCAATTTTACTCAAACAAAAATCTCCTATTTGTCTTCTGCTTTTTTAGCTTCTTTTTCAGTCTTATCAGCTTTTTTCTTAGCTTTATCTTTTGCCAATTTATCTTCAAAGTCTTCAATGAAGTCGTTCATATAATCAGCAGCAGTACTTAAATGAATATTCAAGTCTTCATCACCGCCAGTGTGTGTACCACCAGTAGTAATCATATGCTGAGAAGATTTGAAACGAATATACATCTGTTTCTTTTCCTTAGCAATTCTGCGTAAGAATGCATACCATATAATCTGTGTAAAATATGCAAATGGATTTTGGGATTTCTCTTCATTAAAGTTCATGATATATAATAGACAGTTTTCAATGCCATCAGAAATCATATCCTCTTTATAAGAATATCCTGAGAAATTTGGTTTGGTTGCCAGTCTTGTCGCGATCTGAAAGATACATTCACCGATATAATCCGGTACTCTTGGTCTTCCCTCACCTGCATCTTCCGCTTCTCTACATAAAGCTTTGTATGCAACCAACGCTTCAAGAAGGTCTCTATTGTTCACGTAATTGCGCGTGGCTCTTTTAGCCATAGTTATAACCTCCTGTGGTTTACTTGTTACTAGTATAACATAGCTTGCAGCTAATGTCAACTGTTTTGTTAAAATAGTGTAAAATTGTGCTCTAGAAAATAAATTGCAAAAAAGTGAAAAAAACAGTTGACACCTTGCTGATGTGTCGGTATAATAGGGTTATGCCCTTTAAACAATACTAGTGTCTCTACTAAATATCAACTGTATAAACCTTAAATGCAAACTGTTCCCTTCCGTATATCTCAATTCTCTTCTTAAAATGTTGTAATGTGTAGTTCTCAAAACTACCATGAGTCAAATCATCTGTAATATCATATAGAGTAGCCTTATCGGCGTCGTTGCCCTTTCTTAGGGCACGACCTATCGATTGTAACACCCTCACTTCAGATTTAGAACCAGAAGCAAAGATGATGTTATCAAGCTTTTTCAAGTTAACACCGGTGGAGAAAACTCCGTATGATGCCAATATGTTGTGTTGCTTGACTGGATCGTTTTCAATCAAATGCCGAATACGTTCGCGTTCATCACCTTTAGTTTGCCCATAGATAAAATGTAATTGTCTGCCTTCTTTTTCAAGCATAGGCTCTAATATCTTACCATGTTTTTCAACTAAATCAAATAAGACCAAATTATTCTGACCTTCAAGAGACCATAGTAAATTACGAATAAAGATATTTCTTTTGTCATTATTAACTAGGAACTCTCTTTCAGCAGGATAACGCTTTTGAGATTCTTTAATTTTCTTAAATTCTGTATAGAAGTTTTTACGAGCTTCTTTAGAATGAGATAACACAATTGCCTTAATATTAAAGTCAGCAATCGTACCTTGGTCCATTAAGTCTTTAGTAGATACATGTTTACGTACAGAACCAAAGCAACCTTCAAGGACAAGCCTATGTGTTTTACTTTCCTCTGATTTTAAAGTACCGGTAAAGCCGTGACGATAATAACATTCATCTAGACCTTCCATAATCTTTTGAAGTGACTTAGCTTGGAAGTTATGAGCCTCATCACCAAGTACAACTTTGAATTGACTTAACCAATCTTTATTAACTTTCATTAATGATTGCCAAGTTGAGATAACTATTGGAGCATCAGTATTTTTATCAACACCACCTTGTATCTTATAGATAAGAGAAGGATCACATCCGTAATCTTCAAAGTCACCAGCCATTTGATGTACTAAAGAAATAGTTGGTACAATAATAAGAGTACGGTGTTCGAATGCTTGATAATAATGTTGTTGCAGTAAATAGATAATAAGTGATTTGCCTGACGACGTTGGAGATAAAGATAATGATCTACCATCTCTTAAAGCATCGACGACATATTGATTTTGATAATCTCTTGGTTCGAACTTACAATTAACTTCTTTTGCAAGTTCATATCCATAATCATCTGGGATGTTTTCGCCATTCATTAAATGATCGGGAGCATTGAGTCGATATCCTCGTTCTTCACAAAACTTTTTAAGACGAGGGAATAGGCCGACATATAGAACTGGACGCATTGGTTGGAAAAGTCGTATTACGCCGTCCCACATTCTGTTCTTGTACGCAGGCGAAAATTGATACCCATTGGGTTTAAAGCTAAAGTAATCGGCTAATTCCATACGAACACCGCTGTCTCCGGTAACCACCAGATGTACGGCATTCTTTATTTCTACGTTAAGTTCTTCCATATTATCACCTATTCATTATCAACTATAGTACTATTTATATAGAGTCTTACAGTTGTCGAAATGCCACCTCTTAGCCATAGCAGGTGTTGCTGTAGTTGAACAATGAGGACAAGTAAGTCTTTCGCGCTTCAAAGCCATTTTACTAGCATGAGCTTTGCGTTCTTCTGTCCAATTTTGATTTTTACCTAGATTAGTATTATCTCTATTAGCAAATTTACCAGAAGCCCACGCTTCTTTTAAACCCTGTTTATGTTTTTCAGGATTTACTCTAGAGCCAAATTCTTTTTGTTTTAAGGAATCTTTAAAGGGTAAAGAAGATTTTCTTCCCTTTTTCCAACCTGCTGGTATCTGTTCTTCAGGTTGTAGTAATTTTTCGGAATCACCATTAGTTATCCAAAATGTATTTGAAGTGGTATCTCCACCCCAAGAACGCAGTGCATCTTTAGGGATATCTGGTGTGGGAAAGTTTTTGAGGTCTTCGGCAAAATCGCCGGTGAATGTATAAATAGCCATGCTGATTACTCCTTATTAGTATTAGTGTCGGTGGGAATTGCAGTTCCGCGATCGACATCTTTATTTATACTATTGTGCGTTTCAAAGAGATGTTTAGCATAAGCTTCCTCTTGATCTTTTTCAATCAATCCCATTTCTACTGCAGCCTCAGCTTTTTTAAGAGCTTCTTCTTCAGACATCAATATTCGCCATGTTGGAATTTGAGCACTGCGATCATGTTATTAATAATGAAGTT
>FZLS01000023.1 GCA_900197625.1 Rhodobacteraceae bacterium Water-Bin34
TTCCTACTCCGATGGCTGCTCCACCCATTCCAAATGTTGCTAACCCTGCGCCAATTAACGCGCCCATTGTTGCTATATCACCAGTCATTATTTACTCTCCAACATTAATCTTCTTGCTTCTTCTACATATCCTTGACGAAACAATTCACTCGCCGCTCTTGCTCTGCCTGCTGACTCGCCAAATGCCCATAAGAACATTCCTACAGCAACTAAGCCTTTTGCTAATAATTTAAATATTTTTGGCATTTTTATTGGTTGTTCACCTGCGATTTCCATTATACTGAACCCCTCAAGTTAGGGTTTACTGAAACTGGTTTACCATAAGGTGTTAGATCACGGCGGCGATTATCTTCCCATGTATCATTTGAGATCGAGCGAATATCGCCACGACTGATACCAATGTCGCTTAGTTCGCGATCTGTTAATGCGTGGAGTGTTTTGAATGTTTGTCTTGCTTCTTTTCGCTTAGCTAAAGCTGCGCCTAGTCTTTCGAAAAATGTAACTACTTTGTATGCAAATACTGATGCTACGCTAGAGTTGTTATGAAGTGTGTGTGCCATTTTGGTACCTTTCCTAATAAATGTTAGATTGTTTTTACAATTTTATTTATTACAAGAATTGGTAAATTAGCATGCCCTATTTGGCATTGCGGTTATGCACAAAGTGAAAATGTGACAACTTGTCATTTTATAAATAAAATCAAAAAAAGGAGCAAGGTATGGCGAACATTCACTATTTAAAACGATCTCATAATGAGGCAGTAATCAAAGTATATGTAACAGACTCGGCTGGTGATACTATTGATGTGGCTTTATCGGATCTTGCTGCTAGTGGAGAAACTTTTGACGCAGGTACAGCTTCAGTAACTATTAAAGAAATATTTTGGGGTACCAAAAATAATAAGCATATAGACATTTCACGTTGGGATGGTGCAAGTGCACACGGACATTATTATCTTATAAATGCAGGTTCCCACGAATATACTGGTTTTGTAGATAATGTATATTCAGATAGAGATATACGGATCATTGGTGATGGCGAATTCCATTGCATAGTTAAATTGACTAAAGAGTCTGGATATTCTTAAGACGTCGTTCTAAAACTCTTTTAAATTGAAGCATAAGAGTTTCTTCTGTATTATTAATCCCAGACCATTGTGATTTAGGATTAATATATTTTTTAGTTTTTTCTTGATAGTTCATATAACGAATTAAAGCTCTCAATAAAGCGGAAAGCAATATGCGATTTCTCGCAAGAACTATCTTTTTTATCATGCGTTTGATGTTTTTATGCAGAAGAAAGCTGGTACAGGACCAGTACCAAATCCATTACCAAGATTAAGTCTACGAGCTAACTTATTTGCTTCGTTCTTAGTAATTCTTAACTCAATTCTTGTATCCCATTCTGTTTCTACGATATCATATTTCTTTTTGTTATTCAATGAATTAAACACTACGTAACTCATGAAATCCCTCCTGCACCGAATAATGATTTCTTATCAACTTTGCCAAGCGGGCCTTTATCAAACACTGGGCCGTTATCATCACCAAAAGAAACAGATGGTCTTGGCATTGTATTAGCAACTGCTGGAGCTTGACTTAGGTTTTGTGCTCCATCTTCAAGATCGTAGAGTTGCATTTTAGCTCTATCAATACCTACAACAAATCTACGATAATAACTTAAATCTCCCCATCTATTCTTTAACTGTTTAATCATAAGCTGGCCTAGATTATCTAATTCTTCTGTTGTAATTAGACCTAATATGCAATCAGCAGTATGTGTTATTCCCATACTTTCAGAAGTATTAGTAAGATCAACGTCAGTATTCCCGTACCCGTCACGATTAAATTGAGACGAAGTAATAACAGCACAATTGTATTCCATTGCAAGACCACGTACCTCCTCTGCAATTGACTTAACTAATGTATATGAATTGGCTGCAGCTGCACCTTTGACACGAGCTGAAGCACATATATTTAGATAATCAATCATAATAATATCTGGTTTAAAGTTACGTTTCATTCGTAATTCTGTTAAAAGATGGCGAAAGTGACCTACGTGTGCAGAACCTGTTGGGAATTCTTTAACAACTAACTTACCAGTTGATTTACCTTTGATGCGTTCCATACGTTTATAGTATACATCACGAGGCATTTCAGCTACTTCATCAATAGTAACATTAAGCATGTTAGCATCTATACGTTCTGAGATACGTTCTTCAGCCATTTCCATAGTAATATATAATACGTTTTTACCATGAAGTAAAGCAGCTGCTGCAGCATGACACTTAACTAATGATTTACCGCCACCAGTTGTAGCTAAAAGAACTGTCATAGATTTACGTGGTAAACCGCCCTTTGTAATCTTATTCATAATATCTATATCAAAAGGAATACGCTCTTCTTTCTTGTGATAGAAGTCATAACGTGCTTCATAGTCTTCAAGAAAATCATGGCCTACACTTGTATCAAAGCTTATACCTAGTGAGTCCTGAAGTAGCGCTGGTAAACCGTCTTTACTTAATTCGGTTTCTGATCCATCAACAACTAAGATTGCTTTACGGATTGCATTGTATAGATCTCTATCTTGGCAGAACTTTTCAGTTTCTTTAACTAACCAATCAAAATCTGTTTTCTCATCAACTTTTAGTGTATCTACAGAGGACATTACATTCTTATACGTATCCTCATTCATATCTTTCTTTTTATCAAGTTGTAATTTTAGAACCTCTATTGATGGAGGATCACGATATTCATCTACATACTCAGAGTAAGTGTTGAATATCTTTTGAAGATTGTGGTCTTCAAAGTAATCTGTCTTAATGTAAGGATATACTTTTCTAAAGTAGTCTTCATTAAATATCAGATTAGATAATACTGTTGCTTCGATCATTATATATTCCCAGAATTCTAAGTTGAATTGTGGCGAGCAACATAATTACCCGCCACAAATTTATAGTAAAACGTTAAGTTGAAAATGTCAACCTTATTCGACTAAGGTCTCTTCAATTACTTCGTCTTCATCGTTTCTCATGATAGAACCGCCAGCTCCGATTGTAAAGTGACTCTTAATGTAAGAAGCAAAGTTAGTTTCTTCAAACATTTTTAGCCAAAACTCTTTATTATCGTTAACTTCTTTGGCACGCATGAGTTTTTCAGATATGACTTCGCCAGTTTCTGGATTAATAGCTTCATACCACCCAACTTTAGGTTTATTAAGGTAACCACCTTTTTCGGCTACATCCATGAGACCTGACCATTTCATAATACCGCCGTCCCATGACACTGAGATTGGAATCTTAGATTTTTCCTTAACATGTCTTGATTTTTCGATATTAATAACGAAGTGATAGCCTTGAATTTCAGTACCAACTTTATCTTGTTGACGACCAATAATCCAAATAGCATCTGCTGAATAATAAATGCCTGTACCACCAGAAATAATATCTTTAGGATATAAACCGATCTCTTTGTATGTATGGTTAACAGCAATGAGTGGAATATCCTTAAGGTTAAGATGTGGCGTAACAATTCGAAACAAAGACTTAAGAGCTTTTGCTCGAGACATATCTGCAACTGACTTACCGTCAAGTGCGTCATCTACTTCTTTCTTAGAAGCTAAGTTACCAACTGAGTCAATAACAACGATAACTTGTTCACCCTTTTCAACTTGATCAAGCTGATGAGAGATATCAAACTTAAGTTCTTCAACATTTGTAATAGGAGTGTGTACTACCCGGTCCATATCAATATCAAAAGATTCGAAGTAAGCTTGAGGTGTACCAAATTCTGCATCATAAAATAATAATACAGCATCTGGATTTGCTTTCATATAAGCACCAGCCATCAACAATGCGAAAGCTGATTTAAAGTGCTTAGAAGGACCTGCTAACACTAGCAAGCCTGGAACAACACCGCCATCAATTCTACCTGATAACGCAACATTTACCATTGGAACCTGTGTAGGTGCCATGTCTTTTTTGCCGTAAACTTTAGAGTCCATAAGAGGAGCCGTCATTTTAATCGTGCTGTTTTTCACTAGTTTGTCTAATAGACTCATATTATTTTCCCTCTACAATCGTCAATAGTTTAGCTTTATAGGCCTCGATCTTACTTACTCGATCAGGCCAATAAATTGTTGATTTTTCTTCGTTCTTACAAAGATTATCTAAGAACGGAGTAATTGATTTATATAGAAGTTCTAGACGATATTCAAAGTCGTCAGCAGCTACTTTAGCATCATTGAGTTGGTCCTCAAGTGATTGTTTTTCGTTACTGACTTCTTGAATTTTTTCCTCGGCCGCAGCTTCTTTCTCTTGAAGCTCTTCATCAATAAAGCTGAAGCCGAAGTCAAAGTCTAAAACCTCTTCGTAGGTTTTACTAACCATTCGCTAGTTCCTTAAAGATTGAGAGGTCGTCATCATCATCGTCCATAGGCACACTTGCCGCTTGGGCTGGCATAGCTTCTTTTAAAGTAGGTTCTGGGGCCGACTTATTACCGAAGCTGCTTAGATCTAAATCATCATCTTCTTCAGCTGTGGAAGGTGTTGAAGCTTCTTCATCAAGAGCAAGTACTCTATAAAGTTTTGCTTTCAATTCAGAATATGATTTAAAGTTCTTTGGATCAACTAAGTCTTGCAACTTATGCTGTTGGTTCCAAATGCGTTCGATCTCTGAGTCATCATCAGCAATTGATGATACACTATCAAAGTCTGATTTATCATAGTTAGGATAACCAGCTACTTTTTGAATTTTGAGACGGAAGTTAGCACCTTCCCAGAAATCAAAAGGATTGATTGCTGTTTCATCGTCGAACTGCGGGTTCATCAAATCATTTAACTTTTCAAAGATCTTTGCACCAAACTGGTACATGAATACTTTGCCGTCGTTTTCAGGATTTGCTGAGTCTTTGACAACTAAAACGTTTGCGAAATACTTAAGACGACGCTTTTGTTTACGAGCAATTTCTTTATCAGATTCAATACCTGAATTCCATAGTTTAGAGTTATACTCTGAAACAGGATCGTCTACGTTAATAGTTGTAAGTGAGTTTTCGATATACCATAAGCCAGTTGGCCCTTGGAAACCGTGATCCCACACACGAACAAAAGGCATTTCTTCACCTTGTGCTGCTGGTAGGAAACGAATAATAGCAAAGCCATTACCAGCTTTATCGCGGGTAGGCTTCCAAATTTTACCTTCGTTGGGATCTGAGTAGCTCTTTTGTGTAATCTTTTCGAGCTGTGAGTTCAACTTGTTAAGTGATGTTGAACGATTCTTTTTCAGTGCGTTGAAATCCATAGTCATGGTTTATTTCTCCTAATTTTGCGTTATATAGCGTTTGTTTGTATTGCGATGTATATGTGGTATATGTCCACCATCTATTTATATCAAAAGAAGTAGTCTTTGATAACCTTTTTAAACTTTTTTTGATCTATATCTAAGAAAGGATAATACTTCTTAGATAGTCTTATAATATCACGTGCCACGATTTTGTCAACCAAATTTGCATCCCAATAGTCAAATATCTTTGCTGAATGCACAAGTATCGTAAAAGTTTCAAGTGTTATTTGTCTTTGTATAAAAAGACGTAATATCTCAGGATGTTGTCCATTAACTGAAACAAAATTGTCTTGATATACATCTCTTAATTTAGCTAGATCTTCTTTAACTACACGAGTAAGCGAGTCTCGCTTCTTCAACCAGTCAATATATCGATCTTCGCCTGCTTGCTCAAGAATTTCTCTTATCCATATATTCGGCTTAACTATCATGTTAGCCATTAACAATTTCTCTGGATCATCTTTTTGAGCAAGCTTATGGAAGAAGAAAACATCATTACGAGTACGATATGTATCGAATGAAGCTCTAATCTTTCCTCTGTACTTATGATAGTCGTATTGATCAGTAGTAAAATGCTTTTTCATAGCAAGATACTTTACGTAACAATTAAAGGACTCTTCATTAGCAAAGCTCTGTGATGTCTTTATCATCTTCTCTTATAACCATTTTCATTTTAACAGCTTCGTTTCTTACTTTTTCTTTTAAGATCGAAGACTTTTTAACAATATCAGCAACAGCCTCTATTTCTAAATCATTTTTGCGAGCGTATTCAACAAGAGCATCAACATAGTTAACGCCTGTTTGTAACATATATGATATATCGTGGTGTACTTTTTCTGGAGTTCTAGGATTTATAACCTTTTCCTTATTATCCATTTAATGTTTTCACCCCAGATAACCAATTACTTGCAGCACTTTCTGCCCATGCAATAGATTTACCTTCATATAGTTCTTCTTGAATAAATTCTTCGTTAATGAAAAATCTGCATCCACACCCATTTGTTGTTGTAAAATATTCAGCCTTAAGTGTTTTACCTGCTTTTTCTACTATTATAGTATCGCCTGCCATTTTGTGTTCCTTAATATTAGTAGTTGCTTTAATTGAACCGCAATAAGAACAATGAACTATTGTCGCGAGGAACAAATGTTCTCCCAATGTTATTGTTTGCGTTTCAGATATTATGTTTACTCTACTACAACATGCATTAATTGTAAACCCTTTTTCCATTTAAATTACCTCAAATAGAACGTCGTCGACGTATTGGTTCTTTCCTTCCTCTGAAATACCCATAGCTAAAATAGATCTATGGAGATGAGGGTTCATCTTTTGATTTGTGCAGTATTTGTTAAGTAATGGTTTTGTATCACGATTTGATACAAGTGCGCTGTCTTTAAGATTAGTTAAGTAGTAATCAACTAAATCTTTTGTTATAGCCATAAACTGGTCTAGTTCTTCGCCATCTCTAATATTGCCAACAGCTAGCATATTATCAGAGAAAATTTCTTTAGCCCATTCAGGTAGTTCTCGCGGTTTATTCCATTCGATACCATAAACTTTTTTAGCCATATAATCATTATAATTATGATCGTAACCGTGTAACGGCGAAAAGTCCATAAACGAACCTGTAATTTTTTTAGGTCCTGCTACAATATCAAATCCTAAAATCGGCAGTTCAATGCCTACTCTTGGAAATATATTGATATGCATAAGCCATAAACCTTTACCATCATCAGGTACAATAGTTTTAAGATGAACTTTACTTACTTGTTCAGATTTCCAAAAAGTATCTTTCCAATCTTTAAATTTTAGATTATCTGTATACTTTTCATTATTATAACGAGTAAAATGCTGATCAAAACATTGTGTAAGATGATCAGCATATTCGTTTAGTCTTATCCAGAGTGGGTGCATTTTGAATTCTTCTTGTGTGTTTTATATCCGCCTACAAACTTATTATAGACTGTTGCGTGCTTTAATTTTTCATACTCTTTTGTATCTACTACATGAGTTTTGATTTCTACTTTATTTTCAGTTAAAGGATGTAGATAAACAAGAGGTTGTCCTGCATCTAGATCTATTTGTTTTCCAGCATGAATCATTATATTAATGTGTGTTCCATTCTGATATTTGTAATTAACAACACCAGGCGGAATAAGAACTTCAGATGCAGCAGCACCATAAGACCAAAAAGCTTGAGACCAATAGAAGTTTACACCGGTTTTTTCTCTTAAAACCCAAGGTGAAAATATCTTCAAATGTTTAAGCGGTGCGAATTCACCCATAGGAGTAGCTTCAGGACTATTATGAGATTCCATTCCAAAGTTGCAAAGTTTATTTGGATATTGATATGAAAAATTTCCGTCTACTTCTACTCTAAACATCAAATCTGCCCATAATGAAAGAGTAAAACTATTATTAACATTATCTTGAAAGCCTTGACACATTTTAAATGTAGCAGTTTTTCCTACTAATCCTTGAGGGCTTTTACGTTTTATTACGGTTTTCATGTCCGTAAACCAACTAGGTAAATGCTTGTTAGATCTTTCTATTGGATATTTTGCAATATTTTCCTGATCTGTAAAAGCATCTACCGTTATTTTTTTCCGTCTATGGAAAATCATTTCTTTTTACGTAGCCTTCTTAGTCTATTATATTCATTTGCTAATCTAGTTTCAGATATTGTTTTTTGAAGTTTTCGCCTTGTTCGTGCTGCTTTACTTCGCAACATCCTTAAAGCACGAGGCTTTGGCTTGAGGTTAACTTCTTCTAATGCATCTTTCTGCATTGTATTCCTCCTTATATAGATTATTAGTTTATAATACCATATTTTTACGTATATGTAAACGTTTATTTAGATAATTCGTCAAACAGTTCTGAAGCAAAGTCGAAACAGCGTTTAGCTTCTACTTCCATTCCATCGTGTAAAAGTTTTCTAAATTCTTCGATAAGAACTTTAGTATCACCTTCAAATTCGTACATTACACCCTTTCCAGGTGTTTTAGCCTTAATGATTTGTCCTCCATGTAATTCACCAAAGTGCCTTACATACATATGAGACAATAAACCGTCATTATCGTCGGCGTCAGCCAAGCCTTGCATATGTGACATACAACGACCTACAGATTCTGGATAATGATCAATATCATCAAAACCATAAATCTCACCAAGTTCTTCAATGTCTTGGAGTATGCGTGGTGCTCTATAAATTGTTGTAAGATGTGGGGGAATAATTACAATATCTTCTAATAACTTATAAACTAGATATTGGCAATTAAGAAATTTATAATATACGAATGGATCAATGCCGCCGCTTATTAATTGTTTAGCGAACTTTCTGCGTTCTGCGGCTTGGTGATGTGCCCAAGTGAGTTGCTTTAATTTGTTTGTCATAATGTAAACGCCTCTCTATAATAATGTAATATTATTTATAACAACAAAAAAGGGAGCCGAAGCTCCCTCAAATGCATTCACTGTATAGATTGAATTAGAAGTTAAAGCTTAAAGTAGCTTTTGGTGTGTATGCTTCTGCATCGATGTCATAATCTACTGCACCTTCAAGATCTAAACCTTTTAGATTGTATGTATATGAACCACCTACATGCTGAGCCATATCATCTTGATCACCAGATAAGTAAGCAGTTACGCCCATTACCGTTGCATCAGCTTCAAAACCAATGCTTTCAGATGCTGAACCATAAGACATTGCACCGCCTAAACGAACTCCGTCAATAATTCCTACTGTATCTGCACGACCTGCAACTACCCAGTCTTGTGAGTCTATGTTATAGTCACCAGCTGTTGATACTTCGAGGATTGAAAGATCCATTCCGTATGATGCTTGAACATTCGCAATATCTGTTACGTCTGTAGATACACTTGTAAATCCAAGAGCTACAGTTGCACCTAAACCTGAAATTTGTAAGCTTTCATTCATAGTTGGCTCTTCGATTGTTGAACCTGCTTCAGTCGAGATCCATGCATTACCTTGATCTCCAAAAGATAAACCCATGCCAGCTACTGTTGTACCCATTGACCATTCGTCTAATTTAAGTTCATCTGAAGAACCTACTACGAAATCCATAGAGCCTGTTGCTAAACCGTTAGCAAGACTACCGTTAAGTTCGAACGAAGTAGTAGCGCCGTACTTATCGTTTGCACCTTCTGCGATTACTGTTTCGATTGAGCCACCGAGTGTGACTGCCGCTGGTGCTTCTGGAGCAGCTTCCTCTGCGAATGCTGATGTTCCTAAAAATACTAAAGCTGTTGTTGTTAAAAATTTATTCATACTACTTCTTTCCTTTTCTAATAATTTGAATGTGCGAACTTTTCTGTTGCTAGGTAAGTTGCCAACCCCCTGTGTTTATGCTGCTAGAGCATAACCAGATGGTGCGAAATTTTCATTTGCATTTAGTTTAATTGATCTATGCGCGATCACCCGATGAACTCCACTCTGCTATCCCGTCCGTCGATCCTTGTTCATCCCCATCAAAAATACACATTATGTACTCATGGTGGAGATGCGCGGTACTGCCCCGCGGTCCGATCCGTATTCACGTTACTTCAACGTTCACTGAATATATATAACGTAAAATGGGCCAAATGTAAATACAAGAGGCCCATTAAAATCAATATGTGATAAAAATATTACACTGGATTAATTACGTAATGAATAAGTAATACCAACGCTACTGAAGCACCAAGTCCTACCATCATCTTACCAAAGTCTTTAGCAACCAATGGGAATACAGATTTGGTTTTCTTCTTACCAAAATATGTTGCCATAGCCAACTCACGTCCTGCTAATAGCCCAACGAAAACCCATGTTGTACTCATAGGAATATCATTTAGTTCTTTAAAGAAATAAAGACATAACCAGTAAAACAAGTCAATCAATGTCGCTGATCTTACATATCGAGTATTATGTTTCTCAAGGACAATTTGTTGGATTTTACCACCACGTTCTCTAAACATAAAGAACAATCCACCAACAAATACAAATGATATAAGTATCATTAAATCTACTGGTACTTGACGTGGTAAGAATACAGCAATGTTAGCAATATCATGTGATAACCAAGTGTACCATAAACCACCAGTAGCAACCCACTGAGCAATACGCCAATAGTTTTTATTGCTTTCACTTACAGGTGCAGTTTCATCATACCACCTACCAAAGTATTTGTGGATTATAAACCATACCGCATAAGCAAAGCCAGCTGCTACACCGTAACCCATAATGGATTTCATAAGCATTTTTTCTAACACGAATGTTGAAGCAAATACTGATAAGACTAAGAATGATGTTGAAACAGGTACACCAATTCGAGTTAACGCAACTAGAATTGCAGGTGCTGCGGCATGATACCATTGTACTTCTTGCCACGGGATTTTATTCAAACGGCCATAACTAATGTCGCCACCATTGACGCTCCAACCATACCATAGTGTAGCTAATAAGACGGCAGATGCTGCAGCCCATAATGTTTTATAACTAAATCTCTCATTGTTTGATGCCATCCATGTGCCGAGAGTTTGCACTGAATCATTTGCTATTACTGCATAAGCAGCTAGCAGGAAGCCGACAAGGCTCCACACTGTGAGTAGTTCCATATATTTCTCCTTTGTTTGACGGCTTTACCCCGTCGCTCACAAAAGTTACCATTATTGATAACACAGCTATTTATTGTTTAGCTATAAGACTATTATACCGTGACTCAAAAAAATGTCAACTGTTTATAAATACTTTTATACTATTAAATATGAGGTTATTATTATGAAGTGGGACGAAGACGCTCAAGCATTAACACGATTAGGTATGATGTCTGATTGGCAAGAATTCCAAGGTTTCGATGCTCGTAAAGTTATGAAAGAGATAGAACCTTTCAAAGACGATTGGAAACGATATAATCCCAATAAACCGAACAATAGATGGGGACTTAGTGTTACATCAATCGACGGCGGATTAAGTGGAATTCCTGACTTAACTAGTTTAAAAAACTACGAACAAGAAACTGGAATCGTAGTAAACAATCAAGATATTGTAGTTCCAACAAAAGTGTGGACACAAAGCGAAGAACTTTCTAGACTATTATTACCGTGGGAACGTTGGATAACACGCTGCCACTTTTTAAGAATGGATAGAGGTGGTTTCTTTCCAGATCATTATGATATCAATAAGCACGATCCTTCTTATGATGAAATAAGATTAACCGCTTTTGTAAACGTAAACGAGTATCATTTTAAATGGTTATATGATGATAAGATCGTTAAATGCAATAACGGATCACTATGGTATTTCAATGGAAACAAAAGGCATTGTGTATTTTCAACTAAAGATGATATGATTATAATAGTAATATGCTTACATTGGGATAGAGATCTATTTACTTATATGTTAGATAATGGTATATGTAGCTAATGGTTTGGTGTTTGCTCGGCATATTTGCTGGTGTGATATTTGGTATTATTCCAGGGGCAGGCGCATTTCTCGCTGTCGCAACTTTCTATCCTCTATTAGCGTTTTTAGATCCGTTTAATATTCTAATCTTTTATGTAGCGTTAATCATCACATCAAATTATACTAATTCTGTAACTGGTATACTGTACGGGATACCAGGAGACGCTGCTGCGGTTACAACTGCAAGATACGGGCACAAACTGTTCCTAGAAGGAAAGGGTCATTACGCTGTAAGCTCTAATGCTGTCTCAAGCACAATAGGATCTATCTTTGCTGTATGTTTATTTTTGGCCTTTGCATCAAACTTATTTGGTTTATTTAAATTCTATAATAGCACAATACAAGTAGTAGTCATATCAATAGCAATCATTCTTTTAATATTTCTATCAGAGCAGGCTAAATGGAAATCTATTATTCTTTTTATATTTGGTGGCGTGCTAGCAAAAATAGGTTTTGATAATATATCTTATGAAACCTGGGGAACTTTTGGTATTGATTACTTAACTTTGGGAATACCTTTTAGTTCTGTAATGATTGGTTTGTATATCATACCAGAAATACTAAAATTTAAAGATAAAGAATTTAAAGATAACGATAAAATATCGAAGTTTGGTTACGATATTAAAACCGTGCCGTCTACTATGATAGGAGCATTCATAGGCTTTTGGGCAGGGTTAATTCCTGGAGTAACAAATATATTAGGCGGTTATTTAAGCGCTAACGTTGTTAAGTCAGATATCAACAAGATTGCTGCTGCTGAATCTGCAAATAATAGTGGAGCGTTAAGTTCGTTACTACCGTTAATAATACTTGGAATTCCTATTGTAAGCAGTGAAGTTTTGATATATTATTTGGTATTATCGAGGGGATTTACATTTGATATTGAAACATTACACGTCTTTAAGGATATACTTTATTACATTCCTCTTATTCTTGTCATATGTTTATTTCTGTCTTGGGCTTGTTTCAATCAGTTAGGCATTATAGCTAAATATATAAAACAGCATAAACACATAATTACAACGTTAATAGTTGTATTCATTTCTATAATGAGTTTGTATATATACCCAGTAAAAGAATGGTTATTAATATCATTACTAGCCCTATCTGTTTTGGGTTATTTTATAAGAAAGTGGGATACATTTCCTATATTATACGGTTTCTTTTTAACGGATTTATTTTGGAATAACTTAATGAGAGTGATCGCGATATACTCATGAAAAATCTTATATTATCATACCCCAGAGCTCATCATAGAATAGGTTGCATGAAGAAAGCTATTGAAAGTTTAGGCCAAACTGTAGATATAAAAACTGATAACTTTGATACTATAGAAGGCTCATATGACAGAATATGGACTTTATCAGAAAGTCTGTTACCTGTTCAAGCACAATTAGAAATTAAACTGGGTTTAAAAAATCTTTCTGTTTCAGCAGCAGAAGTGCTTACAGACAAAAAGAAATTTGACGACTTTTGTATAGCTATAGGATTAAAAGATATAATACCTAAAAGTGTCATACCAACGTGCGAAGAAGATTTGTTCGATGGAGATCTTATAGTTAAACCTACTGTAGGCTCTGGAACTAAATTAGATGGATTTTCTTATACTTCATATCATAGTAAAGAAGAATTACTAAACAATATGCCAGATAATTTCTTTGAAACAAATAAGAAAGGATTTACTGACCCTAAGTTTAATAACGTACAAAGTTATTATATGGTTCAGGAAATGCTACCTACATATTCTGAAGTTTATGGGTATTATGCTTATATCGATATGGATGGAAACGTGCATAGACAATTTTGTGTAAAACTTGATACAAAGCTTATTCGTTACGGCAACTCAAAATATTACAATCATCCTTACGTTATTCAAAGTATTGATGAGGATGAAGTACCAGATATCGTAAAAGAATCATCTGAAATATTTTACGAGAGTATAGCAGACGTATTAGGAGTTAGAAATATGTTTATTTCTGGTCCTGACTTTTATGTTTATGACGGCATAACTAAAATGATAGATTGCAATCCCAGAATTGGTACTGGTAATACTCTTATGGATAAAGCAATGGGGTTTACTGTCATACCTGATATTATATCGAACAAGAAAATAGAATATAATAAACACTTTATTTGGAGACAGGCTGATTTAAAACCTGGCACAATCAAAAGTGTTAAAGATTATTCGCACCTAAAAGAATATATTAGTGAAACTTCTCATGAGTTACATGAAGGTAAAGTAATCACAGAACAAACTAATGCTTCAGACAGCATTTTTAATATGAGCATAATTATATTAGGCACAAAAAAGCCTGATATGAATAAAACATATCAGGCCGTTAAAGAGGAATTACAAAATTCTATTGAATACTATTAATTAGTGTTCAACAAAATTGCTGCATTTGTTTTAGCTACGATTGCTTCTTTATTAGAATCATCTACAACGTAAGTAACTGTACCTTCAAAAGAAGTCTGCCATGCTTCTGTAGCTGCTAACTCAGTAACTGCATTTCGTAGTTCAGTAACTGTATCATCAGATGCATTCACTGCTAAAATCATATCAACAAAAGCGAAATCTAAACCGCCATCTGCACTAAACGCAAAACATGTTCCGTCTGCTTCTACTTTTGATTGACGTGTTTGAATAGTAAAGATTGTATCAGCATCTCCACCCAAATAACCACGCGTTGTTCCGCCAGAACCTTCGTAAGGTACTACCTCAAAAGTTACTTGATTATCAGCGCCTAATTCATCTAAGAATTTATTTACAGCAGGAGATTCTCCCCAAGTAGCAATTTTTACAGTCTCGCCACTCATTGATGACAATGATGTATATTCACGAGAACATAAAATTGTTTCGTAGGTTTGCAATGCTACGATAGTATCACCATCAATAGCAGGTTTTGGTAGACTATCATCTGCAGGCCATTCAGTAGACCACATAGTCACAACATCACCGTTATCGAAATAAGAAGCAGCGATAACCGGGTTTCCAGCTTGTACAACGTTTGTTCCAATCTGTTCTGCAACCATACTCATAACCGCATTAAAACCGCCTGAGTCTGATCCAGTATTTACAACTGTTGTTTCTGCTGATGCTGAAGTCGCAACAAAAGCTGCGGCAATAATAAAGTTCTTAATCATAATATTGTTTCTCCTTTTATGATGTGTTTATCTCATAGAGATAATGCTATAGTACATTGTTAATCACGAAATGTCAATAAATTCATTCCGAGCGTATTTTTTGTCTGAAGGGAGTATCTTTTTCGTTAGGTCTACCACACATTCTGTGGCATATATCTAAGTCTTCGTGCCCATAATCTATCATCACTTCAATTTTATTCCAAATGATAGAGTCTTCAATATCCTCTACATTTTCAAAGTTATTTATATGCAATGCCGGATCAAATAATTGTTTGTATATTTTATGCTGTCTACTTTTGTAGCTATCTGTCCAGCAACACG
This sequence comes from Rhodobacteraceae bacterium Water-Bin34, assembly GCA_900197625.1. Taxonomy (GTDB): domain Bacteria; phylum Pseudomonadota; class Alphaproteobacteria; order Rhodobacterales; family Rhodobacteraceae; genus Amylibacter. The sequence continues at coordinate 15,266 of FZLS01000023.1, forward strand.
GTACTATATATCCGTCTGCAGTCAATGCTCTGGTTCTTGTACCGTTCATACATTTAGGATATAAAGGACGTTGCAAGATTTTTTCCTTTCGGTATATAAGGATCGTTTGGTCCATCGAATCTGGCAGAAACATTAAGTTCAAATATGATATTATTATCTCGTGCCATTTCTTTTGCTAATTCTATATTATCTTCGTTATAATTAAAAGCTATATATTGCCAAACAGGTTTTTTGTTTAAATGCTTTGTTGCTTCAACCATAATATTAAATAGCTTTACTCCATCTTGATTTTTGCGATATATATGACTTTGCTCTGGTAATCCATCTATTCCAAATGTCCAATCGCAATTTGGATTTGCTTTAAAACATTCTATATACCAATTCATATCTCTATAACCAGCAGCAGTATTTACTTTTGTATCGATACCTGCTTCATAAGTAATTTCTAAAAACTTTGCCAAATCTGGATTCATTACTACGTCACCTCTTTGTCCGCAAAATTCTATAAAGTTTGTATAATACCTAGCTATTTTTTTGAACTGATCTACCGTTAAATCGTTACCTGGAACTTTTTGTCTATTCTTTACGTACCAAGCTCTTTCACATTTATGACATTTAAGCATGCATTTATGTGAAGCATCTATTACTATTCCTCTTGTATTTCTTTCATTCATCGAAATATAAACCAAAATTCTTAGATATAAAATGAATTACGGTAGTATCTTCTTCCTTTATATGGTTTTTTAGTTTTAGTAAAGCTCTTTTTCTTTCTGGTGTACCTTCAATAAACTCATGCTTATTTCCATAGAAATGTCTTGTGTGCCATTTATACCCAAGATAAAATAACGGTACGTCGTTAATTACAGTCTTATAAGACATAATAGTTTCATTATCATATCCAAACGAAGCTCTTATGTTTGGAGGATACATACTAAACTCGTCTTCTTTTAGCTCTTTCATAGTTTCTATTACACTATCAATATCAGAAAAATAATCGATCTGTTTCATTACTTCTTTAGAAGCAAGCATAACTCCGGTATTGAATACAATGTTGTCTCCTTCTTTATCATCCTCTTGTAAAAGAGCATGAGCATTCCAGTATTTAGCTTCAGGGTTTCTAAAGTCTTTTTTATAATTATTCAAGTAATCATTTGTTTCATCAATCTTTAACAGCTTCTTATCATCCATAATGCAACAAAAAGCAAAGTCTGCTGGAACAGTATTAAATGGAGAGTGGTAATTAATAAACACAGTATCAAAATCTACATACATTACTGTGTCGTAATCTTTAGTAAGTTTATCTAGCAACCAAACTTTATATAGATTAACTACATCGTATTCTGATAAGTCTGGAAATCTACTTTTAAACTCTTCATAATTATCATCTCTTGAGTAATGAGTATAATCTACACCAATTTTATCAGCATAGTCTCTGTGGTTATCAAGCAGTTTATCTTTATATTGATTTAATAAACGTTTAGTTATTGCACTCTTATTTTCCTCTGTATCACTATAACTCTTAGGATGATCTAAGTTATCTTCGTGTATGTCAATATGTAAAGAGAATATAGCCTTTGTTCTTTTATTAAAAAAGTGGTCAAATTGTTTATGAATAATGTGCACACACTTTCCTTTGATAGGACCTGTGCTAAAACCGTCATAAATGTTATGCCACTCATCTTCTAATATAGCATACGGTACATCATATTTTTCAAGTATATAAGAGAATATAGACTCGTTATTTGGATAGTAAAGCGCGTTAATAAGGTTCTTTTTTGTTTTAAGAACGTTTATCTCTTGAATTGCTTCTTTCATTCTCTCAATAAATTTAATCTTTAAAATATCTTCAGATCTGCCTAACATAATACCAGTATTAATTACATGACATTCTTTACCGTCTAATAAATCTTTAGTAATAAAGTACTTTAAAATAGGACTTCTTAATCCAACAAAACTTAATAATACCTCAGATTTTTCTCTTGAAATTATCTTGTCATCTTGGTCTTTAACATGAATACCTTTGCTTAAATCGTGTGCGTCAAAAATATTTTCATCAGTATTAAACAACACGTCTGTATCAACATATAAAACTTCGTCATACTCTTCAGCCATCTTTGCATATAAATGATGTTTGTATAGATTAACTTTGGTGAATTCGAGTGAAGTATCTACATCAAAATCTTTCATTTCATTATGAAAAAATTTAAAATCTACGCCGATTTTATCTGCGTATTCTCTCTTATTGTCGATAAGATCATTAAAGTATTTTTTTAATAAAGCCCTTTTAGCGTTATCTGAATGGCTAGTCTTTATTACTTCGAACTGATCAAAGCCCATTAATTCTTTATTATTGGAAGATGCATTGGTATTATCAATATCGTCGTGTATTGTAAAAATAAGTCTTTTCATCGGCCTATTACCATATATCTATTATATCTTTCAGTAGCAAGTGACTCCTTAAAAAACACTTTATTTAACTCTAACGATTTAACAAACTCTTCTAACGTATCGTGAGTATTAATGTGTGATTGTATTTCGTTATAATTATTACCTTGAAAACAAACAAGAGCTTTTTTCTTTTTAAGCATAGTCATCATCGTTATATCTTCCTGTTCCATGTGTTCTGTACTCGTGTTTATAATTAGATCAAACCATTCGATATTAGAAATCGCGAAATCTGCAGCATCTTCAATAACGAAGTGCGTATTCTTGTGCCTTATACCATCTGTTAAACTTAAAGCAAATTTCTTAGATAAAGGATCTGTATCTATATTATGAATTACTACGTTATCTGATACATATCTTCTAATGAGCAAACTTATAAGACCGTACCATGAACCCATTATACAAATGTGTTTAACACCGCTTAAATAAGGTAATATTTCTTTAACAAGCCATTCTTTACTTTTAAATTGGTTTTCATTTACTGAGTTTATAATATCGAAACTTCTATACAAATCTACATCAGGATCATACTTTGATTGAGTATAGATTTCTTCAATTTCTTTTAAAGCGTTTTTATAAAGCAGTTCTTTGTAGTTCATAATTTATTCCATTATACATATTAATCGGTGCAGTACCTTCATAAGGATTTGCTACACTGTTTACAATTCCATCATCAAATCTGTTTATATCAAAACCTTCATGAACTAAAAACCTATCAATACCTTTGTATTTACGAGTATAATAATCTTTATTAGTTAACAAGTGATCCCATATATGGGTTTGTTCGCCAGCAGTCCATGTGATTATTGAACTATTTATTGTAACGTCATAAGCGTGTTTTGCCATATACATATCTTGTTTCCAATATGAATTAAGTACAGTTAATCCATCCCATTTTAAATAGGAAGTTGGATCTTCTTTAATATCCATATCTAAATCGAAGAATAAACATTTACCTTTGACAGGAAAGTCTGAACTAAACATAGCAAGTTTATTCCACCAAAATCTTAATTGAGGTTTTTTAAAACACGGAATGCATTCTATTTCAACTCCTAAACGATCTTCTGTATAACAGAGATATTGAGAAGATGGAAAGTATACCATTAATTGATCTCTTAATCTATTCACATGTTCGGCGCTATACTTATCACCGTGTTTTACAAAAATAATATTTTCAGGTATCATGGTTTTCCCTTATTTGATGATGCTTTTGTGTTCTAGCACTACATTGTTTTTCACATTGTCTTATTGGTTTATCGCTATTAATGCTTTGCGGTAAAGTTTTTGCAAACCATTCGCTATTAAGTATATCAGTTAGATTTGAATGAAATACGTTATACTTTTTTAAATCTTTGTTATAACCGTTAGAATATACTTCGTGGTTATTCATTTCATTTGTTATTCCTTGTCGATGTATATAATGCGCATTAGCATGGTAACAGCAAGGCATTATTTGGCCGTCTGGATTTACAACTATTTCATTACGAGGTTTTGCCCAACGACAAATTATTTCATTGCTAAGAATATTTTTTTCTGTTCCTGCAACATAACCTTCTGGTAAAATTTCATGGTCAGCTCGTTCGAAATAATCTTCTTTACCATTCTCATCAATAAACACATCTTTTCCGCCGTCAACTCTATGAAATCTGTCAGATATTACAAACGTATGTCTTGCAGATCCGTTATTTTTAACTAAAGCAGTTAGTTCATCCTTGTATTCTTGGTTGTGTTTAAATAAAATAGATTGAGAATGTACAATCGCGTTAGTCATAGATAAAGTTTCCATATTAGATAAAACTTTTTTTAGATCTGTAAATCTGCGATACTTACTATGCATTTCTTGGTTTATGCCGTCAACAGCAAAAACAACTTCAAGTCTATTACCGCACATTACTCCTATATTCCACCACCAATCTTCATTTCGAATACTACCATTAGTGTCTACTGATATTGTTGTTTCGGAATTATCTATAACGTATTTGAATATCTTATCAAGTTCTTTACACATAACAGGATCACCAAAAGTTCCACAAAACTTAAACGTATTAATATACTTTAAATCTTCTTGTGAAAATGCTTTTTGAAATGTTGCAAGATCCCATTGTACTAAAGGAAGCCAATCGACTTTACCTAAACCGTTAGTATTTGTTCTATGACATTGAGGACAGCCCGCGTTACAAAAAGTGCTGATATCAAGAAATACCTTGATATCGCTTGGGTTCCATAACATTATTCAGATATTGATACTGAATGTAATATTGAAAATCCCTGTACAAGGGTTTTAGCTTTTCTTATTTGCTTTTTATGTTCTTTTGACATGCCTTTGTACTTTTCATTATCTAACGCCCAAAGTTTAAATTTAAACAGACTTGAAGAGTCTTTGTTTTCATCGATAAACTCAAACATTTCGTTATCCATGCTATAGACTTTAAGCTTTTTCTTTTCATTAAGTTCTTCGATTTGCTTTTCTAGTTCTATTTTCTTGCGTTCCAATAAAGGCGAACCAGAAAGTTCTTCTGCAAGTTCTTCAGCAAGAGTATTAACTAGATGATTAAATTGCCTACTGTGAGCTCTTTTATATTCAGAAGTTTGCTCAGCAAGTTTTTCTGCATCATAACCTTCTGCAACCAAAGCTTGATAATCTGCACTATTATCACTTACTTCAACCATGTATTTGATTTTTTCACCTTCAGGATCATTATCATAGCAGGTGTAAACGATTTCAATTAAACTGCATTCTTCATTCATATAATACGCCGCGTTGACGTTACCGCTAAATTCTGCCATAATATAATTCCTTTAAGTGTTAGTTAATGTTGCTTTCAATGTGTGGGAAGCGTTTGTTGCTGGTGTACCGTTTGGAAATTCTTGTGTTCGATAATCAGATACACTTACAAATCTTTGTGTATATCCAGAAGCCGATGAACCACTCAAATATGTGTCTGCCATAACAGTACCCATTGTATTGCCAGCACCGTTTAGGTTATATCTTAAAACTGAATCAAAATCTACATCGCCAGTTCCATTTACTGCTGCGTTTTGTATCATTGGTCCAAATATGTCGTCAAACATAGATAAAGACATTTCTCTTATATCGCTATTTGCATAACTCCAATATACTGGCATAAAAGCAGGTGTATTGGCTGCAGGGGTAACTTTATGTAGATAATAGTTATTAATTGTTGTAGGTTGGTCCTGAGTTTCACCAATACCGCCAGCAGTATATGCGGCTGCATCAGCTCTCGTGTCAATAAACACGGGAGTTGACGATACCAACGTTGAGCCTGACACACTGTTTGATGTAGATATATGATACATACCACCCGAGTTTGCATCTACTGTTCCGTTTTGAATAATTGCCATTGCTGGTGCAATAAAATATTCGTAACAATCAGTTAAATCCATAGACTGAAGATCGCCAGCAGTAGTTGTCATAACTAACGGAAATCTATGCAAGTCAGTATCAGTAGGTAATGCAGGTGGTGAACTGCTTACTGTTTGGGTAATACGAGCATAGTTTGTGCTTATGCTAGAAATATTTGGTGTATTTGCGGCAGAAGCAAAACCTCCTTGAGCAGAAGTCTGCGATGTGCTAGCTCCAGCCTGTTGTCTAACATCTGAAATAGTACCTAAATTTCCTCCAGAATTAACTACTGATAAACTAACAGTGGTATTTAAAGAATACAAATAAGCAATTCTTCTTAAAACCTGACCTTCATACGGGTCAAATGCCGTAATTGGCATATCGAGCCCAACACCAGCCCCGGTTAAATCGCCCTGTAGTAACCAACCAGCCATTAGCTTGCTAAACCATAAATTCTAAAAGTTTCGTTTCCTGCTGAATCTCTTATGATTAGCTTGTGATCTGCAGCTACAATTGCGCCTTGTATTGTTGATTGAGTTGTAGCATCGACAGTTGCGATGTTCTGTAATTCTAACGCGTTTGTGATAACCACTGTAGAGCTTACTTTAATTGCCATGTTCATCTCCTTTTCTTATTTGACTAGGCCTTGTTATATTTATAATAAATAAGTACATTGAAGTCTTTGTTATGTTTGTTAATTGTTATAGGAGAAACCAATGGCGAAGAAAACTATTGATGCAGATGCCGCAGAAGGAATGGACGTCAACGGAGACGGAAACATTTCTAAAGCAGAAATGGAAATGCATTTAGAATTTAAACGTAAAGAAATGGAAGATCAAGACGCTCAACGCGATGCTATGCGTAAAATGACTTGGTTTGCTTTAATGGGAATGTTGTTATACCCATTTGCAATCGTTCTTACGTCTTTCTTAGAATTAGATCAAGCCGCAAATATTGTCGGTGACATTGCGCCTACATATTTTGTCGCTATTTCTGCATTAGTCGCAGCATTTTTTGGTGCTGATGCTTTGAAGAAAAAATAAAAAAAATAGGGAGGCTAACTTAATAACCTCCCTATTACTCCACCTTCTAGTAGTGCTTTGGCTGTGTGTTACACCTCTCCACGCTACACTATGCGCATTCGTAACTTTCGTACTTGACGATAGCTAACAAATCTTTAATTAATTGTCTACCGTAAGAAGTAAATAAAACTCCTTGTTGCCAAACAAAATGCTCAACATCTTGCTCGTGGTAGAATGTTTCTTGATCAGAGATCCAACGTAAAGCTGTTTTACGATCACCTGCGCCGATATTCATAACGTCTGTAATACGATCTTCGAATTTTACGATATCACGCTCTTCTTGAGCTTTTGATTCGATCATTTGAATTTCATTAACACGTGCGTACTCGTCCCAAATTGTTTGCTTTTGATTTGGAGAAAGTGTATTCCACTCTTCCATATAAGCTTGAGTTGGGCGAACTCCATAAACTTCTTTGTGGAAGTCTGAGATACAGTCGTCTGAATAATCATATGCCATTTTCATTTTCCTTTGTTTTATCTAAGAATCAGTATAACGGATTATTGGGAAGTTGTAAACAGCTAATTAAGCTGCTACAACTTGTAATTCAGTAACTTCTTCGAAACCGAAGTCAGCTACTACCCAAACGATATTGTTTTCGTCGATTACGATGTCACCCACTGAAAGTGAATGCTTACGATCAAGGCGCTCTATCGCAGTTTCTGGACCGATATTAGAAATTTCGAATACATGCTCAAGATCTGATGCAGTGATATTTGCAACGTGAGTGTACAAACCACCGAAAAAAGCGTCTGCTGCAAGATCTTGAACTGTTGAATTAACAAGAGTAGGAAACTGCATATCGCGACTAGCTTTTAGCTTAGGAGCTACAGCGTAATCTTCAGTTTTGTTGAAAGCATCGATTTCTTCTGATGTAGTGCGGATTTGAAAAATTTGATATTTCATTTTGTTTCTCTCTGTGTTTGTTTCTATAACCTTTATACAGAATCATTACAGTGATGTAAACAGTTAATTTGCAATTAAATGAAATTAATTTCCAGTTGCTGGAGTTAAACCTGGTGCTTGAGTCATACCAGATTGAGTATTTCCAACACCAGAACCGTGAGATGGATCACCATCATCTAAATTAGGTCTCGCAGCAGCTGCAGCATCAAGATCAGCTTGAGTTTGTAAAGAATCAAATGAAGCTCTGTATCTAAACGATGAACCTTCTCTTCCTGTGTCTGTGATGTATACTAATCCAATCAAATTATTATCTGTCATAATATTATAACATGCTTCGTCTGAAGCATTAATTTGCTCAAAATTAGCAGCTGTTACAGCGAACGTCATGCTAGCATTTGTAGCCATAGTATTTAATTCTTCTAAAGTAAAATTTTCCATTATTTCTTTTTCTCCATAATTGCAACAGCTTTATCGTAATCAGCTTTGCTTACGACTCCCTCTTTTAAGAGCCTTTCTCTGTTAGCAGTGTGTTGAGCTTGTGTATCTTCTTTAGATCCACCAAAATAAGGAACACAATGTCCTTCTTCTTCCATAATATGAGTAACCATTCTATCGTCTTCTGACATAAAGTCACCGAGAATACGACCAAATTTACCCTTCATATCTTCACCGTTTTTTGCGATTTGTGTTTTAAGAATACATTGTTTTCCTAGTAATTCTTTTAATCTTTTTTTAGCTGCAAGTCCGAATACTTTCTCTACTTTATCGCTTGTTCGAGATTCAGGGGTATCAATACCCATAATTCTTACTCTTTCATCAGCTAAAACTACACCGAAACCTAGATCAATGTCACAATCTACCGTATCACCGTCAATTACTCTGTTAATTGTTGCTCTATATTCATACATTTTAGTTTCCCTTGCGTAATTATGAATTAAATTATGTTTTCATTTCTATTTATTATAAATAAACTGTGAGGAGAATGTATGGAGTTTTTATCTTTAATTGGTGATGTAGGCTTTCCTATTGCTGGCGCTTTAGCTGCTGGTGTCTTTGTGTTTATTACACTGAAGTTTATACTAGCCAGTGTTACAGATACCGTAAATTCTCTTAAAAATATAATGACGGGTTTGGACAATAGAGTTCAGACTATGAATAATGATTTAGTGAAAATTGATGCCTTATTGAGCTATGCTTTAAATGTTAGACCAAATATAGATCGTATTGCTGCAAATGAGGGTAAAGATGATGCAAGGAGAGATTAATGTTTTGGAAAGATTTAGTATTAACAAAATTTAAGAATGGTTTTCGCATTCTCAATGAAAAGAACTTAGATGATAAGTTTTTCGTTATTGATGACGTGAAGTTAAATATCGGAGATGAATTTAGAGTAGGTCCTAACGGTTACTTTGAACATATTGGAAATCCTAACAAATTAATTGAGAATTTCGTAAAAGAGGAAATAGCTTAATGATTTGGATGGATTACAATATAAGCCAAGCTGGAACAAACTTTAGAGTTGAAGGAGATTGGCCAGGTGAAGTCATGGGCGTCCAAAAGGACGGCTCGCCAAAAGATCATTGGCTTTATAAACCTGGCGATACCTTTCGCGTAGACGATAAAGGCTGGTTAGTAAAAATTTCTGACTAGAAATTAAAAGGAATAAAAATGGAATTAGATATAGCCGGTGCAATAAGTGAATACGGTTTTCCTATCGTATCAGCGGTTGGTATGGGCTACTTCATATTCTTCATATGGAAATGGGTTACGGAGGTAATTGATCCGGTCCTTGGTGAAGCTATGTTTACTTTAATTAAACTAGTTGATCGCGTTAGAATGTTAGATAATGATCTGATTAGATTAAATAGCAAACTATCAATGGTTTTGGAATATAGATCTAAACTAAATCCGAAACGTACTGATGAATTACATAGATTAGTTGCTGAATTTCAATCGGGAAGTAAAGCGTTTAACTCAACCGGAGAAGATAATGAAACATTTAATGCTAGCAATGGCAATACTGTTCATGACGAACAGCAGCGCGGCAAGTGAATTAGTATGGGGATTTAAATCTCCGGCATTTCATTACGGAAATGGATACTCGACACACGTATTATCTGTCGAACAACTTTCTCATAATCGAAAAGAAGATTATAAAGATGAGCAAAAACGGCTTGCAGAAGAAATTGAAAGAGAAGCAGAGAATACTACTCTAGCTAAATTTCTTCGTAACGTAGAATCAAGGATTTATGCAACATTATCAAAGCAAATGGTTGACTCCATGTTTGCTGATTGTGGTGATTCGTGTTCGAATAGCGGTTCAACAAGTCTTGAAGATAATACAATTGCTTGGCTAAGAGATCCAACAACAGGTTCTATTACGTTAACTGTTACCGAAGAAGATGGTAGTGTAACTGAAATCACAATACCTGGTGCTGGGGAGTTTAATTTTTGATGAGATTACTACCCCTATTTTTATTGCTTTTATTAGGTGCTTGTGCAGCTCCTGGAAGTATAAGTGTATTACGCGGGCTTGATGATTCGCCAACTTTATCAGTAAGTCCTATTGATGAAAGATTACTTGCTGTACCAGAGTTAGGCGGTCCTAAAATAACTATTGCGGTATACGCTTTTAATGATAAAACAGGACAAAGAAAATCAAGTTCTAATTCATCTTTATCTTCTGCTGTTACACAAGGCGCAGAGGTATGGGTGATCAAAGCATTGCAAGATGTTGGTAACGGATCTTGGTTTGAAGTAGTTGAAAGAGTTGGTATCGATAATTTAATTAAAGAACGTCAACTTATAAGACAAACAAGAGAAGTTTATGAAAAAGGAGAAGAAAACGGTCCAACTCCATTACAACCTATGCTATTTGCAGGGTTATTGTTAGAAGGTGGAGTTGTTGGTTACGACTCTGATACCGCTGCTGGCGGTGCTGGAGCAAGGTTCCTGGGTGTAGGCGCCTCAACCGAGTATCGAGTAGACACTGTTACGATAGTTATGAGACTAGTAAGCGTTAGCAGTGGAAAAGTTTTAATGAGTATTGCTACAGAGAAATCTATAGCTAGTTATCGTTCATCGGCTGATATATTTAAATTTATAGATTTAGGTCGTGAAAATGTAGAGATTGAAAACGGCTATTCTGTAAATGAGCCCGTAAATTATGCTGTAAGAGCAGCTATTGAGCAAGGGGTTATTGAATTAGTAACAGAGGGAGTCAAGAGGGAATTATGGAATTTTAAGGAAATTAATTAACGGAGATAGGGAATGAAACAGATTATTCTCTTTATTATGGTACTATTGTTTGCATCGCCTACACTTGCGAACGACATTTATATTACACAATCTGGTGATACATTAGATTTAGATATAGTCCAAGACGGACAAGACAACGAATTTGGTGACAGTACTACTGATGCCACATTAGACGGTGATGCAATGACTTTTAGCATTACTCAAACTGGTGATTACAACACAATTGATGCTATCATCAAAGGTACTACCTATACAGGTACTTGGACATTCAGCGGTGATGACAACGATGTTGACCTAACTTGTGACGACACAAGCGGCGTAAACTGTGAAGATGTTACAGTAAACATAGGTGTTTCAGGTGATGACAACAATTTTAAAATCTATATCGGTGAAAATGCCGATTCTGAAGATTTAATTGCTAACTTTACAATCACAGGTGATAGTTCAGGAATTTATACTGATATTGACGGTACAGATGCTAATATTACTGTTGTATCAAATAACTCAAGTACAGGTGTTACTGCTGGAGGAGGAAATCGTACGCATTTAACGTATGATGTTGAAGCTGATTCAGAAGGTAACTTGATCGCGATTGACAGCACAGGAAATGGTGATGTTGCAGGTCATACTGTTAACTTGGCAATTACTGGCGGTGGATCAGATTATATTATAATACAAAGCGGCATATACGATAATAAAGTAGAAGCTACTTTTACAGGAGATAGTCACAATGTTAACATTACGCAATCTGATTAAAGATGCAAAATATTATTGGCTTCATTGCCATTCTGTTGATACCGAGCTTATGCTTTGGCGATGCAGGTGAAATCGGATCTTTTTCTGGATCTGGCGTACTCGAACGTGGTAGAATTGTTATTGACGGCGGGGAAGGTATTGGGGTGCAACCCATGGATACCGCCGTCACAGCAAAAGGCAGAATGCGTATTGACTTTATTGATGAAACACGAGTCGATATCACTGAGCATGCGAGGTTAGTAATCGATGATTTCGTTTATGACCCAAATGCTGGGACTGGAAAGTTGGGATTACGTGCGACATTGGGAACAGTACGTTACGCGTCTGGAGCAATTGCAAAGAACAGCCGCAGAAACGTCAGCATCAAAACACCATCAGCAACGATAGGTGTTCGCGGTACTGACTTTGTTATGGTCGTAGATGAAATAGGTGGTACGATGGTAACATTGTTACCCTCTTGTTCCATTGACCAACTTGGAAAAACAAATTGTGTAACGGGTGAAATTTCGGTTGAATCTGATACAGGTTTCGTTATTATGAATAAAGCATTTCAGGCAACGATAGTAAAAAGCAGATGGGCAAAACCAACTAAACCAATGTTCTTAGCGCTTGATGAAAGCGATATAACGAACCTTTTAATTTTAAGAAAGAAAAAACCTTTATTTGAAGAAGATGGCCAACCATTAGAACAAATAACAGATTTCCTAGATATAGATTTCTTAAACTTTGACGGTTTGGATATAGATGTGTTGAGTGAAAGCATTAAAGATATATGGTTAACCGAATTTGATTTAAGAGATAGCGATTATTATCTTGGTGAACTATTACATGATATGATTGAACAATTAAACATTGCATTAATGCGCAGATTAATGTCAGAATTAGATGCCCAGAATAAAGAGTTTTTTAATTTTGTAGAAGAAGGTTATGATCCTAAAACAAGAGTTACTTTAAACAGAGAAGACCCTAATTGGGTTTTTGAAAGAGATGATAGTGGTTATTATCATCATTTAAGAATATATGTGGAGCAACAATATGGATATACAATTAATATTCAACAACAAGACGAATACGTTTGGGATTATCGTCTTGGCGTTGGTAATAATACTATTGACATCATCCAAATCAAATAGTGGACCAAACGAAGTTTATATGTATCAATCAGGTGACAACTTTACGTTGACCATCACTCAAGATGGTAGTCAAAATTATATTACTGGTGTAAGTGGACAGACTACTGGCGTTGAAGGTGATAACAATACGGTTGATATGGTACAAATAGGACAGTATCATGGTATTGCAGGAATGTTAGATGGAGATAATAATAACATAGATTTCTATCAAGGCGGTGGCGGTGACAGCGGAATGATTACTGCAATGGTAACAGGTGATAACAATGACTTAACGGTATGGCAAGGTAAACACCCTGATGGTACAACTGATTTATCAGAAGGTGGTGACCATACCGCAACAATTACAATTAGTGGAAATTATAATGATGTTAAATCAGCGCAGACAGATCAACAAAGTACAGGTTATGGTAGGCATGAATTAACAGCAGAAATTTCTGGTAATAGCAACGATGTTGAAATGACTCAAAGAGGAAATCAAAAACATATTTTAGACCTTGATATTTCAGGTACTGGGAATGATGTTACAACTTATCAGCGTGGCAATGGCGGACAAAAAACTGCTGACATTGAGTTGTCAGGTAATTATAACGTAATTGATTTAAACCAGCGTGGGATGAACTCAGCATCAGCAAACATTAGTGTAGAAAGCATATATGGTCCTGCCTATAATGTATCAGTTAGTCAACAAACCGACACCTCTGCTAAATCGTTTACTCTATCTGGTGTTTGCACAAACCCAAATGGGTGTGTTGTAAGTGTCGAGCAACACAATTAGGAGAATCAATGGAGTTTGTATTAGGTTTAGCTTTATCTTTGCATGTCGGTTTTGACGACAGTTATAATAATGTCCACCCAAAATTTAGTGCAAGTTATGAAAATTTGATAATGGGTGGATATTACAACTCAATTAAAAAGCCTAGCTTTTATTTTGGAAGATCATCAGATTTAACTGAAAATCTAACTTTAGAAACAGTAGTCGTTTCTGGTTATGTATATGGTCCAATTATTCCTGCTGCAAGACTTTTATACAAAGACAAATACTATTTAACATACGGCCAAGAAGGTAAAGGTGGCGGTATTGTAATTGGAATAGATATACCTCTCGGATCAATCAATACTAGGTAACTTAGCGCCGCATTCTTCAATAATTTTATATATTGTGCTTAAAGCTTGTATTTCAAATTCGTGATAAGTCGTTTCATTAACAACAATAGTATCAATACCTTCAATTTTTATAGGTGCTATTACTACTCTATTGGGTAAAATTCCTCCAAGTTCTCTAAGACCTTTGATAATAGGAGAGTCTTTTCGAGTAGTAATACCGATTACGCAATCAGCAAATATTGCGTATTCATTAATCCATTTTTCGTGCCAATTACTATCGCCTCCAAGAGCAGTTAAGTGAACCGAGTCTGGAGCAAAACAATGTTTATTTAAATGTCTTGTCATGTCAGAAGCTCCGTGTTGTGCTATAGCAAGATTTCCACCATTACCAATAAGAGCAACCTTTGGAGCGTGCGATATATATTTAATTATTCTATCATCTATCAAGATATTTCTCCACTAATTCTATATCAGAAGGAACATCTACTGCTGGTGTTCTCTCTTCTATCATGAAAGGATATACGTCTACAATACCTATAAATGCTAAAGTATCTAATCCCTTGTGTCGTGTAGTTAATTCCTGATCATAAGAATTAAACGATCTTATTGTAGAAATATCATAACAATATAAACCATTAATTCCAACAAGGTTTGGACTGTGCATTAATTCACGATCAGGTGTTCGTGTTAAGTAAATAATTTTGCCATTGCTGATAACAGCCTTAACTACGTTTGTATTGCCTCTTTCTTCATCGGTCAATGGATAACAACATTGAACCATTCTTGCATTTTTCTGAAACATATATTTAATCATGTCGTCTATCATATCACCAGTAACGCAAGGTTCGTCGCTTTGCAAATTAACAATATAATCAGCTTTTATATCCCATGCAGCTTGTGATACTCGTGATGTACATGTTTCGTGATGGTTACCTGTAAGTAATCCGCCTTCTGGATCTAATAAAGATACTGAGTTCGAAGCAATCCAAACGCGTCTAATATCCTTTGCGCTATTTGCGTTATCAACACAATGCTGTAATACAGACTTGCCTTTAACCTCTGCTAATACTTTACTTGGAAATCTTGTAGATTCTAGTCTTGCTGGTATAATACAATCAATCATTGTTACCTCCGTATAGTTTCATATATTCAATAGGACCTTGATAAATCTCTTTATTGTATTGTGTAATTTTACTTGGCGATATACCCATATAACCCCAAGGCGTGTTGGGATCATTAGGATCATGTGTCCAAATCTCAGTAGGAGTTCCAGTCATAGCTGAGGTATAAGCTGTTCCTCCACTATAGCTATAGTGTTTATCTGTTGATAATAATAAATCATAAATCGTTTTAATAGACATCGTGTAATCTATAGTTTTTGTATCATACTTTTCTTCTATTTCTGGAATTATAGTTTCTTCAGCCAATAAAATACCAGGATATCTAGTCTTAGACATTAATGCTTCTGATTTGTGTACAGTAACAAACCCACCTCCTCCTGTCCACCGCTTTTTAAAAGGCCAGACTTGAGTTAATTTCCAAGGTGTTTGAATAAAAGAAGGTTTAGTTTTGTATATGCTAATTATAGCTCCATTCTTAGGAGGTAGCATATTATTTACGAAAAATTTCATAATTTCGTAAGCAGACTCTGCGTTTTCTTCTTTTCTTTTAAAATCTAATTCTAATTGCCAAATGATAGAAATATGATAAGGTTCGAGATTTCCAGATTCAGCTAATAACTGCGCTTTAATAAATGCTTCAGATAATAAACACATTAATGTACAATGTGCGTGCGAAGTACCAAAACAAAATCTCACAGTGTGGGATCGCGAAGGCTCTGCTCTACCCACTGGCTCGCATCCAGAATAGATATCTTCGATATGTTCCATGATCTAATCCTAATCCAAATCGTTTCATTATAAATAGTTTAAGAATATGTATTATTTATACGGAGTTATAAAGATGCAAGGACCAAAAAGAACATGCCAAAAATGTGGACACGGATGCCATTGTTATGCTTCCTCATGTCAAGAGTGTGTTAATGATGTTTGTTATCGATGCGATTGCAAAGAGGATGAGGCTAAAAAATGAAAAAATTATTATTCTCTCCTATATGGAGTATAGTATTATTATGTTTATTCGCATGGTTACATGCAAGTAATCCAGCTTTAATAGAAAGTCTAAGATTAAGATATTTTGATCAGTTAATTGTAAATCAAGAACCAGTTCAAAACAATATTTACACGGTAAATATAGACGAAGCAGCTTTAGAAAAATACGGTCAATGGCCATTTCCTCGTGCGACGTATTCAGATTTTATTATAGATTTATATAACAGAGGTGCAGGCCTCGTAGTATTCAATGTATTAATGAGCGAAGAAGATAGATCTGGTGAAGATCAAGACCTTGCTCTTACTATGCAGCAAGTACCAGTAATTTTAACAATGTTAGGCTCTGAGGAGAACAAAAATGAACCAATTAATCCGGGAGCCTCTATTATTAATAGCGATTATATGTCTCTTATTCCAAGTGTACCTGGGATCATCGCTAACGTACCAAGCCTTGAAAATAATGCAGTGGGGTCAGGAATCATCAACACCTTCCCAGAAATAGACGGTGTTACAAGACGTGCACCTTTAGTCTTTGAAAGTGGAGGTACTCTATATCCAAACATTACAATGGAAGTACTTCGTGTATTATCTGGAGATCCAAGTTTCCAAATTAAACTCTCACCTCTCGGTGTTGATAAATTAAGAATACCACAATTTGGTATGATACCAACAAACGAAGCAGGAGAAGTTTGGATTGATTGGTCACAAGGTTATATGGAATATAGTATTACTGATTTACCAGATAACTTTGATGGATCTATAGTTTTCGTTGGTCCAACTGCAGCTGGTATTACACAACCAATTGCTACAGCTATGGGATCGGTATTTCCACATCAAATACAAGCAGCAATGCTAGGTACTGTATTTAACGAATCAAACATCACACGTCACGCCGATGCAAAAGCTTGGGGTGAGTTGGTTGCTTTAGTTATAGCAGGATTATTAATAATAGGCTTGTCTTACTGGACTTTTATAGGTATCGGAGCATTCGTATTAACAATAGGCGGATTTATAGGAGGATCAATCTATGTATTTCAAACTTCAAATATTCTTGTTGACGGCCTTACTATTTCTGTTATGTTATTCTTCGTTGGTAGTTTACGGTATATTGTAAAATTTGTAGACGAATTCTTACAGAAACAAGAAATCAAAAAACAATTTGCTGGTTATGCATCACCAACAGTTGTAAAGATGTTACAGGAAAATCCATCGTTAATTAAAGAAGGCGTTAAAAGAGACGTATCAATTGTTTTTAGTGATTTAAGAGGTTTCACTCCTTTAGGTGAAAGTTTCGGAGATGACGTTAAAGGATTGACTAGAATAATGAACGGTTATATGGATGCTATTACAGAACCTGTATTAGATGCCAATGGTATGATAATTAAATATATCGGTGATGCTTCAATGCACATACATAATGCTCCGATTAACGATGAAAATCATGCCTTTACCTCAGTAACAACAGCATTTAAAATGCTTAAAGCAGTGGAGAAATTTAATGAAGATATTATCATTCCTGAAGGAAGACCTCCAGTCGGTATGGGCGCGGGTATTAACACCGGACTTGGTTACATTGGAGAAATGGGATCAACAAAAAGACATAGCTACGATGTGTTGGGGGACAGCGTCAGCACTGCAGCTAGAGTCGAATCAAAATGTAAAGAATACGGGCAAGTTCTTCTAATAGGAGAAGCAACTTACGAACTTACTAAGAACGATTTCTTTTATCTTAAAATTGACGATTTACAAGTCAAAGGTAAGAGTGTTGGTTTAAGTATTTACACAGCACTCGATGATGTAAGGGATGTTTGGAAAAAACCCAAAGAAAAACACGAACAAATGTATGAAGCTTACCAAGCTCAGAAATTTGATGATGCAATAGAACTATGTGAAATATTGCAAGGGCACTTTGATAATAAAATGGATGGATATTACGATATGTGGAAAGAGCGCTGTAAATTTATGAAAACTCAAAACCTTCCTAAAGATTGGAATGGTGTGTTTATAGCTACAAGCAAATGATTAAACGATTTTTATTTGACTGGTTATGCAAAGAATATATTGAAGAGGAAGTCGACCGACGTTTTAAGGAGAATATGGTTGAAAGATATTTCGCAACAAGAATTAGAGAGCTCTCAGAAAGAACAAAAGAACTTAGAAAAAAAGTTAGTGCTAAGACTGCCTACGATTCCGATATTGGTTCGCAAGAAGGTAAAATATTGCTCAGTAGTAAGTTACGACGGGATAACTCCAAATCCGAACTACAGACCAAAAAGGCGGGAAGCGCTGACGCGCTAAAAGCAAAACTAAATTCTATGAAAGGAAAATAAAATGTTAAGTAAAGAGTGCAAATTACATTTAGAAAAAGCTGGAGAAACAGGCTTAGAGCACATGTGTTATGCTTTTAAAACTGCTGCAAGATTGCAATTGTTAGTTCCTGCGTTATTAATACACGGTTTAGCTCCAAGATTATTTACAAATACCGCTTCTAATGTAATGAAAGATATTTTAAAGGATAGGAAAAATGATAAATAAATGCAGTACAATGGCGCAATGTGCACAAATAGCTTACATGGATGCCAAACAAGCTAAGCCGCTTTATAAAAAGCTTGGTTACACAACACACAAATTTATTGAGCACGAAGGTGCACAAATGCACATTGTTTCTAATAAAGTAGAAGTTGTATTATGTTTTAGGGGAACAGAACCCAAAGAATTATCTGATATCAAAGCTGATTTAAATGCATTGCCAGATAGAGCCCATAATGGGTCAGGACTTGTGCATAACGGATTTCAGGAAGAAGTGAATAAAGTATGGGAACAACTTAATGTTGCTCTCAATAAAATGAAACTAGACGATAAAATGTTTTTCGTCTGTGGACATTCTTTAGGCGCAGCGATGGCTACTATCGCAACGAGTAGGATGCAAGACAAGGTTGATGCGCTTTATACTTATGGATCACCAAGAACAGGGACTAGAAAATTTGTTAACTCGATTAAAACTACCCACTATAGGCATGTTAATAATAACGACATGGTTACTTGTGTACCTTTCGCTCTGTTGGGATACAGACACCACAGTTCTCCGAGATATATCAATTACTACGGAAACATTAGAAAATGCACAAGATGGCAAAGAATTAAAGATAAGTGGCGTGGTCGCTGGCGAGCCTTAAAAAAAGGAATGCCTTTCGACGGTGCTTATGATCATAGTATGACTCACTACTGTAAATACACTAGGGAGAATGAACATGATTGAAATAATTACTGATATGGCGACTAATCGTCTTTGGATTTATACTAGTATTGGTGGTAGTATTTTAGGTGCTATTTGTTTAGCTTACCTGAGTACTACTCGTGCTGGTTTATGGGGATATGCAAAGATTGACAACGCTGTCGATTATTTGGTTGAACGTTGGGGTCTTACTTGGCTACAACAGCCTGAAGATGCTTGGCGTAAAAAATATCCCAAAATAACCAAAAAGATCGACGATTTAGAACGTCGATTGAATGCCGTCGAAGCAAAAGCCGGCGTAAAAATCCTGGGAGGGAAAGAAAAATGAACTGGATTAAAAACAGACTAAAAGAAAGAACAACGTGGGATGGCGGAGCATTAGTTGCTCTTGGCCTCATGGTTTTATTCATGGCACCATTAGCTAAGATTGCAGCGGGAGTTGCTATTGCTTGGGGTGCATGGACTATATGGAAGTCTGAGTAAATGCAAATTCAAGTCACAGATAACGCAAAAGCCTACTTAGCTAAAGCTGGCAAGCCTAACGTATCGCTTAATGTAAAAGGCGGTGGTTGTTCTGGATTTCAATATGAGTGGGGAACAACAGAAAAAGAACCACATGTAGCAAATCTGTGGCTTGATCCTATGGCAGAAATGTTTATTTTTGGATGTACGATTGACTACGTCGAGGAACTGGGAGGAAGTTACCTCAAAGTAGTCAATCCAAATGCAACGGCTTCGTGTGGTTGCGGCGAAAGTTTCGCGGTTTAGATAGTAGCTGTAAACTCATAACCTTTTTGAGTCATATAAGCGTAACCGTCATTATTAATTTCACGAGAAATCAAACCAGCTTCGATTAGCATTTCCATCTTTTTGCAATATGTAGCATAAGATTTAGGAAACTTATCGATATCAGAAGCAGATTTAACTGACATTACGTGAATTGGCTTTTCAACGCCGTGCTTTACAAAAGAAGCTGCTGCGTTTGTAAGAATTTCACGTTGTACTTTAACTAGTTTCATTGTTTTATCTCTCTGTGTTTGTTTCTATAACCTTTATACAGAATCATTACAGGTATGTAAACGGTTAATTTCATTTTATTTCATTTTATTTGCTACAATAGAGCAACAATTTACGTTATGTTTACTGTAAGTACCGTTTAATATATTAGTAGTAAACTGTTTAAGAACTCTTATCTGATAACTCATGTTTGGTGTAATATTGTTTAGCCAGAATTCTGATTCTTTAATCCATTGCTGGTATGGATGCTCGTGAAATCTTGTCATTTCAAAACCAGCATCATTTAATAACTTTTCATATTGATCTCGTGTTCGTACTTTAGTTGCGAAATGCTGATAGTTTCGTTCTCGATTTGAAACAAAATCATGTATCATAATTGTGTTAGTATTATTTGAAATGTTTTGAAGAGTTATGTCTTTTATATGACATATAGATTCAACATATAAAATAAGATCATAATATAAGTCTGTTTTAAAAGTATCAGCATCTGCAAGAATTGTTTTAAAGTCAGGTTTAATATAATCTATTTGCTGGGGAGAGTTACTCAAACAAGTTACATTTAAGTTAAATTTATTTTGTAACTCGCGAGCTAACCCTCCCCATCCACAGCCGATGTCAAGGACAGTTTTTACATTAGAAAAAATGTCACTGTTAAACATCGGATCACAATAGTGGTAGTCCATATTATCGTTTAATATTTGCTTCCACTCTTTTATAGGTGTATCATTGTACAATGATTTAGATAATTCAGACATTATGATTCCTATTGGCAAGGGTGGTAGGAATCGAACCCACGCCAACGGGTTTGGAATCCGTTGTAC
>FZLS01000097.1 GCA_900197625.1 Rhodobacteraceae bacterium Water-Bin34
AATAGTATTAGCGCCGCAGCGTATCCATATTTCGTCATATTAAGCCCTTTTAAGGTCCTGGTCCTGGGGAATAAAACATTCCATGATCACCGCTAT
The DNA here is from genome assembly GCA_900197625.1 of Rhodobacteraceae bacterium Water-Bin34. Taxonomy (GTDB): domain Bacteria; phylum Pseudomonadota; class Alphaproteobacteria; order Rhodobacterales; family Rhodobacteraceae; genus Amylibacter. The sequence goes on from FZLS01000097.1 coordinate 97, forward strand.
AGTCGATTGTTCCAGAGCTTGAAGACCCACCATTTCAGTCAGCGATGCACTCTGCTACAACGTTAGCTTTGTACTCACCACCTGGTAGAGATTTACCAACACCATATGTTGCTTCTGATTCAACTGAGAACCATGTAGATCCTGCAAGTGTTAAATCAAATTCTGTGACGTTTTCATACTCAACTTTAGCTGCCTCATAAGCAGACATACCTGTTACAGAGTGACTCTTAACTGTTGTCTCTCCATCCCAGTTCACTGCATCTGAAAGACTAGGTGATGTTGAGAATGAGTTAGGCCAAGAAATCTTAGCTTTGTATTTGTCAGCAACTGTAACATCATATCTGATTACTGGATCAATACCACCATCAGCTGTTTTAGTGCTTAATTCATCTGGTGTAGGGTTACCATATACACCGATTGTGTCTGTGAAAATTGAACATTTAGATGATACGTTACCAGTAATTGGTGTGTTATTAGCAGAAGCTGCTGCCATTGAACATACCATACCGATAGCACCAAATGTTAGTGTTTGTTTGAACATAAGTTACTCCTATTGCTCTTTGTTATATTGCGACCGAACCATTGTCTGATGCTTCTCATCAGTTGCAAAGCTCCGCATCGCACGCGGGTTATCAGGTATATCTGTACTCTCAAACTCTAACACATCTTTATATTCACCACCTGGTATTGTTATTATATAGTAAGGCTCAATTTTCGGGACTTGAGCTAAGGCAGCTAATATTGAAGCTTGCTCTGTAGTATCAACCATCTCGTCTATTGAACTTTCTGCACCTAGTTGTTTTTCGAGAAGGACCTCTTCTTCAGGTTCTTCTACTTGTTCTTCTTGTTCTTGAGCTTCTGCTTCTTCATCTAAAGATAAATTAGCTTGTACCCATTCATCATAAAAAGGATCATCAACAGTAGGCTCTTGTAAATTGTTTAAATAATTTGCCAGTGCTGCATCAAATCCTGGACATTGAGGATCAGCTAGAGGTGTAAGATAACACTTCTGAAGCTCTTCATCAATGACTTGTCTGTAATTATAAACCATAAAAGGATCTTTAATCTCTCCATCACCTTCTACTGTCATAGATCCATCACCCCATCTTGAGGAATCTATATACGGAAATCTAAAATACTTCTGTATTGTACCTCCTGGGACTTTAGACCAGTCGTCTACTTCTTCAAATACATAACCGCCATTTACTGCATCTTCATTACGCACATAAACTTTAGCGTCTGTATCTGGATCTTTAACCATCTTATATCTGTATGTTAAGCCATGTATCTGTACGCTTATATACGGACCGCTAGTGTCTGGTAGTATAGTTCCCATACCCCAGGATAGACCATTTATAGCTCCGTTGCTTGTTGTACCGTATGTGGTATCAGAGAAGCAAGAAGAGGAGGAGACTCCCAACACTAAGGCCGCCAAGTAAAGTTGATTTCTCATCTTCATCTAAATCCTGTAAAGGGTTAAGTGAACCAGAATCTGCATCTGGCTGTAGTTCTTCGTTTGCTAACCATGCTGCTTTTGCTTCAGCACCAATCTTACCATCAAATGGACATGGCGTACCTGCATTCATCATCGCATCAAATACTCGTTCGTCTTGACACATAACTGAAACAGCAGCGACCTTCATACCCATATCATATAATACTTTAGCGTTCTTTAGCTTTTCACAGTTCATATCACGAACCATCTTACCAGCTGAGATACCAAGTATCTGAGTTTGAACAGCACCCGTTACACCTGTAGTACACAGATCAGAATTAGCTGAATTGATTGAAGGAGCTATAGCAGAAGGAGGTGGTGATTTTACTGTAGTTGTTGATGTGCTTGTACTATCAACTGTACTTGTATTGTTGTTATCAGTATAAATGACATCATCATCTGCATCTTGTGCTATTGCTGTTTGGGCAAACATAATTAATGTAATTACAATTAGTTTCTTTAACATGTTATCGTTCCTATTCACGCATAATAAGTACAGGTATTTATATGTTTTTTAATTTAAAGACCTTCTTTTTTATTCATATAGTCCCAAGGCTGTTCACCATCATATGTATGAAATGATGTATTAGATGATAGTAGACACATAGTAGTATCTGGGAACATAATTGTAATAGATGATGTCTGAGTATCAAGGTTCATCCAAACATATAGTCCAGCTTTATAGAATCTTCCAGTGGTTGATTCTCTAATAGCTGTATCGCCGATAAACATTAGATGCTCATCATCTTCTTCCATTATTTCTACCACATTAACAAACGTATCACATGGCAAAGAGATAATTAAATCCTTTGAATATGCAACTGTTGCGGTGAAAATAAACGCTATTGTAATAAGAAGTTTATTCATAATGTATTCCTTCCCGTATAAAAAAAGGGGGCTAACCATCGGCCCCCTGCGCACTTATTGAGTAAGTGACCCTATACATCTATTTATAGCTCTTTTAGAACTTAAATGATGCTCCTACTTTTACGTCGCCAAACTCAAAGTCTGCGTCTGTAGATACTTCACCGTATGCTGTCAAGCCCATACCTAGTGGGTATGATGCATCAAAATCTAGACCTGTGAATGCATCTGATTCGTTAAGTTTCATTAGATCAAATGTTGATCCTACTGATAGACCTAGACCCATTGTTGAGAATGCTAGTTCTGGTTTTGCTTCTAGTGCCCATGTTTCTACACCTGTTGTATAGTTCATGTCTACTTCTGCTCCAGCTGACAATCCATTACCTAGATCGAATGCTGATGCTGTTGATGCAACCATTACTGCTGCTGTTGCGATTACTGCGAGTTTCATATTCTTTTCCTATTTTAAGTTTCATAATGTTAATACCACTTTTCTGTTGCTAAGCAAGTGGCCAGCTCCCTGTGACTATGCCGCTAAGCGTAGTCCAGATGGTGCAATGTTTAAGTTTGCATTTACTTTTTGTAAACTAGAACACATGTCGATCCTATTTCAGCCCCATCAAAAACACACTATCTATCTTTGTACTTTATCATAATCGTCCATTCTGGATGTTTGCTCACAAGTTCACTTGCTTCCAACAAACTATCATAAGTGTCTATAATACTTCCAGTCTTTAAATTCATTACATAATACATTTAGTGTCCTTGTGGTGGAGCTGCTCGGTACCGCCCCGAGGTCCATATATCCGTTATTAACGCTTACCATATAATTATAATGGTTAGCCCGGAAAGTGCAACTATTTTTTACTCTCCGGGCCCTTTTTTTCAAGAGTATGGTAAAAAGACCATACTTTTTAGGTTTACATAGGGTTAATTACATAATGTACTAGTAAAACGAGAGCAACTGATGCTCCTAACCCTACCATCATCTTACCAAAGTCTTTTGCGACTAATGGAAAAACTGACTTAGTTTTCTTCTTACCGAAGTATGTTGCCATAGCGAGTTCACGACCTGCTAATAGACCTACAAACACCCAAGTTGTTGACATTGGAATATCATTCAACTCTTTGAAGAAGTATAAACATAACCAGTAGAATAAGTCAATCAATGTTGCTGACCGAACATATTTTGTATTATGCTTTTCTAAAACAATCTGTTGAATCTTACCGCCACGTTCTCTAAACATAAAGAATAGACCAGCAACGAATACTACAGATATCATAATCATTAGATCGACAGGAATAACCCTTGGTAAGAATACAGCAATATTAGCCATATCATGTGATAACCAAGTCCACCATAACCCACCAGTAGCAACCCACTGGGCAATACGCCAGAACTTTTTATTGCTTTCACTTACCGGTTGAGTTTCATCAAACCATTTACCTGCATACTTATGTATAGCGAACCATACCATATATGCAAATGCTGCAGCAACTCCATATCCCATAATAGACTTCATAAGCATCTTCTCAAGAATAAATGTACTTGCGAATACTGATAAAACTAAAAATGATGTTGATACAGGAACACCAATACGAGTTAATGCAACTAAGATTGCTGGTGCAGCGGCATGATACCACTGAACTTCTTGCCATGGAATTTTGTTTAATCTACCGTAACTGATGTCTCCACCATTTACACTCCAGCCATACCATAATGTGGCTAGTAAGACTGCGCTTGCTGCAATCCATAATGTTTTATAATTGAATCTCTCATTGTTTGATGCCATCCAAGTACCGAGAGTTTGTACTGAATCGTTTGCTATAACTGCATATGCAGCTAATAGGAACCCGACTAGGCTCCACAGTGTGAGTGCGTCCATTTGTTTCTCCTTTGCTTGACGTAGTTTACACGTCGCTCACAATAAAATATAAGTAGAGCTTTACCCTCTACTCACCTGTATATATAAACGCAAGGTTTACTGGTTTGCTTTTCTTAGATAAGCTTCATAAGCTTCTTCGAATCCGTCTTCGTGATACACTAGTTCGTGATTGCCCCACATCCGTTTGAAATAACTATCATAACATAATGCCATATTATGCTCATCTACTAGATGACCTTTTACAGAATAGAATAGCTTAGCTATTTCTTTTTTAGATGGATTCAAAATGGGGGCTCCTCTCCTTCATAAGAAGGCTTCCATGCTTCAAATGGAGGTTCTTCTTCTATCATGTATATAGGAGCATGGCCATCTCCCCCTGGAGATTTATCTACTTCTAAGATGCCATGTCTAAGCAACCAACATTCTAATTCAATAGGTAGTTCTTGCTCAATTGTTTGCATTCCAATCTCCATCCCATGTATAAAATAAATGATTACCTATCACTTTAGATAGGTCAAGAAACTCAGCCCAATCTGGACTTACATAGTTAGCGTGATAGAACACAGCACCATAAGTAGGATCTTCTACGTTACCAATCATAACGTCTCTAGCAATAATAGATGCTTTCTGCCACGCTCTTGCTTCAGAAGCTGAATGATCTTTTAGTAGATGAGTCCAGCTAAACTGCTTAGGTTCATATACTACTTCACATATAGTAGATGGCCATTCTGTATGCGCTACACGATTAAGAGTTACTTGAGCAACAGCAATCTGACCTTCCATACTTTCACTTCTGGCTTCATGGTAAATATTTAAAGCTAGACACTTATGCTGCTCTTTATCTATTTCAGGAGGAGCCATCATAGCAACAGATAGTATTCCTATCATTACACTCATGGTTATAATTCCACTTAATATATTTCTAATGCTCATCATATTTATATTGTAATGTCTTTTTAACTTAAGTGCAACTGTTATTTTGTATAAATACTAAAAAAGATGGAGTATTATATGTTTAGTCCCAAATGCAAAGCACATTTAGATCTTGTTAGTATGACGAGATGGCAGCACTTTAAACATGCTTTTAAGATTGTTATTGAACTTAAGAAAGCAGAAGTAGCATTGCTTATTCATATGTTTGTACCTCGTTGTTGTGAGACATATGCTAGTGATAAGATCAAAGAGCTAGCAAAAAGCTTTGAAGAAGATAATAAGATTAAACTAGATTATACACAGGAGTAAAGCATGGCTAAGAACTCTTTTGGAGTAGAGATGAAGACAAAGAATGGTCTTCAGTCAGCTGATTTAGATGGTGACGGACACGTTACAGATGAAGAACTAGAACGTCAACGTAAGATACTGGAGATTCAAGACGAAGATGCTATGCGAGATGCACAGCGTAAGATGGCTTGGTTTGCCTTATTCGGAATGCTTCTGTATCCATTCTCTGTTGTTCTAGCTGTGTGGTTGAATTTAGGTGAAGCAGCTAAGATATTAGGTTCTATGGCATCTGTATACTTTGTATCAGTTGCAGCAATCGTAGCCGCTTTCTTTGGTGGTAATGCTTATGCTAAGAGTAAAGCAGCTCCTCCGGCTCCTAAGAAGTAACCTTATAACTATTCTCTATATTAGCAATAAGCTGTTCTAAGCTATCTTTGTTAGCTTGATAACGAATACCTATACCTCCTGCATTAATCCAACGTTGAATATTATCAGGTTTATCATCTACAAGGATATTAGGTTCACCAGAGATACGATGAGTAGCATATCTATGCTTATTACCAGTAAAGATAAGATTGTGAATCTCTGGTAAGAAGCCCCATTGCTTCAACCATTCTCTTTTCCAGTAACCAGAGTTATACTCATCCCCACCAATAGGTGAAGAACAAATACCATACTCACGACCAGCGATTCGTCTACAAGCAGCAACTAAATCAGCTGATGTTAAGAACGGATTCAAAGTATAGAACCAGTTAGTATTCTTAAACGAATCAATAGTCTTAGAAGGATCTTCTAGATCTTTCCAATGTTTAACGTCGAATCTCTCTTCAACTTTTCCAAAGAAGTCAGCAATGACTCCATCCATATCCAAATATAATTTCATAAACCTAATATTCTCCTTATAGCTACAGGGTTATCGGTAGTCAAACTACCACCGTCAGAGATATGCTCTACGATCTGCTCGAAGTAAAACCTAGTCTCATCCTCTTCGTCGAATAGGTTCGCAGCAGTTCGAAAGAACGCTCTCAGTTTCATATCGTTAAGTCCACCGTCTCTCATAGACGCAGGCTTGAATTTTCCAGCACGTTGATTACTCATCGAATTTCTCCTCTATCATTTTTATATGCTTGCACTTACGAAAAGCAGGACACGAACATACAAATCCATTATCTTTCATTTCTATATTATAGAAACTTTTACCATTAGATGCAACTGCATTCCATACAGTACCTACTAAGAAGTTACCTTTAGTAACGATATTATCTGATGCGAATACTCTCATTTTAACTTCTTATACCACCTTTTGATAATAGGATTAATAGCAGCATTACACTGACTATCATTCCAACTAAAACGCTCTTTGATCTCAGCAAACAAAGCTTTCTTAGTCTTAGATCGATCAGCTACAGATCTTATCGTAGCGTCAATCTCGCCCCAGTGCTTTTCAGTTATCACTGGAGCGGCTTTTTTGACTTTCTTCTTCATTATATAAATTCTGCTAATTTCATTGAGAAAGGAACTTTAGTTTCTAACCAAGCAATTGCTTGCTTAGGAGTATCGAATTCCTTTTCATCTGAAGTAAAGCCATCTTTAACTTCGATTAACCAATCTCCGTTAACACAACCATTAGGTTTAGCTTTAACATTTTTAAAACCAAATTCTTTAACAGCGTCTTCGTATGACAAACCTGTTTGCTTCCACTTAGGATCTTCGTAAGAAGCAACCCAACCAATACAAGCAACTTGCTCTATGTAACAAGGTGAAGCTGAGTTAGTAGCTTTATAGAAGTTCTCGAATTTAGTAGTTGAGAATTCCATGTTTGATTTGAATACGTTTACATTTGTCATAATTTAGTTCCTTTATTTCTTATTATACCTTATTATAGGCGCTATTTGAACTAAGTGCAACTAAAAAAGGGCTTTATTTGAAAAAAGGTTATCAATAAAAACAATAGGTTAGGAATTATCTGCGTTTTATTTCAGTTAAATATGCTCCAGATGGCTTATGATACGCTGTCATAAGCTCAACATACATCTCAGGAGTCATTTGAATTAGATCCCATTTGTTATATTGCTCATTAAACTGTCTTATATAAACAATATCATCATAAGAGAATACCTTAACATCTTCGAATCCATCTCTGTCATCTAAGACTGTAATCTCTATCTCATCGTGATCCATTTCAACTGTAAACATTATTCGTATTTCTTATCATGTGCTTTACCTTTACCATAGTCGCCATCATATTTATGTAAAGCTTCTGCGTCAAAGTTAAGGTATTGACCGATACGAGTACCAGGTTTAATCTTCATACGTCCACAAGTAACATGCATTACACCTGCCATAATACCTTTATATCCAGTATCATATAGACCAGTAGTAAGATAAACCCCGTTACGATTTAGAGTAGATCTAGTAATAACAAAGCCAGCTTCGCCCATACCTACTTCGATCTCGTTATCCATAATTACTTCATAAGCACCAGGATACAAATACCAATAGCCATCTTCGAATACATCTACAGGTTTAGTACCTCGATGAATCTTCTGAGTCTCATCAATAGTAAAATCGTTATCGCTAATCTCTAATACTTTACCTACACGTAAGTCTACTGCATTAGGTTGTATATCTTTAGCTTGTACATTAGTAAGAGAAGAAGTAGTTTCTTTACTCATTATATGCTTCATACTCATAGTCTGTTTACTCCGTTAACATTATTATTATAGTATATAGAACAAAGGAATGCCAGCCGATATCTCTAAAGGCTGGCATTTTTTGTGATTAAGCTCCAGTTCCTACTGTCATTCGCTTACGCAATTGCTGTAGAAGTAGTCCGTAAATCGGGAGAAAGACTACGAACGATACTGCGATCTTAAACACCACATCTACCGATGCAATCTCTAGCCAGTTAGCGCGCATGAACTCATCTGGTCCATATGCGAATGCAGCCCAGAAGAATGCATACGTATCTAAGATGTTAGCAAACACTGTAGAGATAGCAGGTGCAACCCACCACATGTCTGTTAACTTCTCACGAATACGTTGGAAGATAGATACGTCAAGCATCAACCCTAACGCATATGCAAGAGCAGAAGCCAAACCAATCATAGGAGTAGCAATAAAGCTACTGATAAAGATTGCTGGGATAAATGCAATTGCAATGATCTGACGAGCAACATACTTGTTAGTTAGTCGTACAGTTAAGTCAGTAGCAACAACGATAAGAGGAAACACAAACATGCCCCAAGTAAAGTTGAGATCTAAGATAGGAATTACTCCTGCGATCTGTACTGTGTAGTTTGCTAGAGCGATGATTACAAGATGTAATACCACTAGCTTGGCGACAAGAGACATGCTCTCATCACCAAAGTTAAAATGTGATTTAATAAAGTTCATTTTACTTTCCTTAAGCTAAAATTTGCTGAGCATGAGTAAGAGCTACTTCATATGCTACAGGTCCAGTCTCATCAGCATACGCAACTGGATCAGGACGACCTAGTTTAATAAATGCTTCAAGACGTTCTACAGAAGATGAGCTCTTATAATCAGAATACCAAATGCCATCATGCTGCATAGGCTTATAAGAAGTATTAGTACGTTTATATACTTCCTCAAAACTTAAACCTAATTCGTCACATAGTACTTGACCATCCTTCAATATATCAAACTTATCTAGTTCTAGGTAAGGAGTGAAATAAGTCACCTTATCAGCAT
>FZLS01000009.1 GCA_900197625.1 Rhodobacteraceae bacterium Water-Bin34
TTTATGAAAACACATGCTAAAGCCATAGTCATTGGAGGAGGCGTAGTTGGGTGTTCTGTATTGTATCACCTCGCAAAAGCTGGCTGGAAAGATATAATTCTTATTGAAAGATCTGAGTTAACAAGTGGGTCATCATGGCATGCAGCAGGTGGTTTTCATACATTAAATGGTGATCCAAATGTTGCAAAACTACAAGCATATACAGTTGGTTTGTATAAAGAGCTAGAAGAGCTTTCAGGTCAGTCTTGTTCGCTACACTTAACTGGTGGCGTGATGATGGCAGATAGTCCTGAAAGAATGGATTTTCTACGCATGACACATGCACGTGGTAGATGTTTAGGTATGGAAACAGAGCTAATTACACCTTCAGAAGCTAAAGCAATGTTTCCTCTCATGGATGAAAGCCATTTCGTTGGTGCATTATGGGATCCTGTAGAAGGACATCTAGATCCCTCAGGTACAACTCATGCTTATGCAAAAGCTGCCCAAGTTTTGGGTGCTGAAATAGAGCTACGAAACCCCGTTTTAGAAATTACACAAGATACTGATGGAATATGGAATGTGGTTACAAAAAATGGAACCATAAAAACAGAACATGTAGTAAATGCAGGTGGATTATGGGCACGCGAGGTTGGAAGAATGGTTGGATTAGAACTGCCATTACTCGCTATGGAACACATGTATCTTTTAACAGATGATATGCCCGAAGTGACTGAATTTAATTCTGAAACTGGTAGAGAGCTCGTTGGGGTTATTGATTTCAAAGGAGAGATTTATACACGGCAAGAGCGAAATGGCCTTTTATTAGGGACTTATGAAAAAGCATGTAAACCATGGTCACCAATTAATACACCTTGGGATTTTGGCCATGAATTGTTGCAGCCTGATTTAGACAGAATTACGCCTTCTTTAGAAGTTGGATTTAAACACTTTCCTGCATTTGAAAAAGCCGGCATTAAACAAATAATAAATGGACCATTTACTTTTGCACCAGATGGCAATCCTTTGATTGGTCCTGTACCTGGGTTAACAAATTATTGGTCAGCGTGTGCAGTTATGGCAGGATTTAGTCAAGGTGGAGGTGTTGGTTTAGCGTTAGCAAACTGGATGGTTGATGGCGATCCAGGATTTGATGTATTTGCTATGGATGTTTCACGCTTTGGTGAATGGGCTACCATTAAATACACTAATGCAAAAGTACGCGAAAACTACTCAAGACGTTTTTCTATTAGCTTTCCAAATGAAGAATTACCTGCTGCAAGGCCACAACAAACCACTCCTCTATATGACATTATGTTAAATGAAAATTTTGCTGTTATGGGAGATACTTGGGGCTTAGAGACACCACTATGGTTCGCACCTTCAAAAAAAGAAGCTCATGATGTTCTTTCATTTCATCGCTCGAATGATTTTAATCATGTTGCCGCTGAAGTGGAAGCAGTCAGAAACAGTGTAGGTGTCACAGAGATTTCTAACTTTGCTAAATATGAAGTATCAGGTGCCGATGCTGAAGCTTTTTTAAACTACCTAATGACAAATAATATGCCAAAATTAGGCAGTATTATTTTAACTCCAATGTTAAATGAAAACGGCAAGTTAATTGGCGATTTTACTATTGCGAAAGCATCTGAAAATAGATTTTTAATCTTTGGCTCATTAAGTGCTACAAAATATCATATGCGTTGGTTTGAAAAGCATTCAAAGTTTTATAAATCATTAAAAATTAAACGCTTTGATATGACACTACATGGCTTGTCTATTGCGGGTCCAAATTCACGAAAAGTACTCCAAAAACTAGTTGATGAAGATATTTCTAACTCTAGATTTCAATTTATGAGTTTTCGTGAGATGGATGTTAATGGTGCGCCATGTATGATAAATCGTCTTAGTTACAGTGGCGACTTGGGATATGAAATATGGATGGCACCTGAATACCAAAGGAAAGTATATCGTGGAATTAAAAAACAAGGGGCCGAATTTAATATTAAAGACTTTGGTATGCGTGCATTGCTATCAATGCGTTTAGAAAAGAATTTTCCAAGTTGGTTTGCAGAATTACGCCCAATCTATGGCCCTTATGAAAGTCGTATGGAAAGATTTATCAAAATAAATAAATCAAAATTTATTGGACAAAAGGCAGCAAAACAAGAGCTATTAGATGGCCCTAAAATTTCCCGCACATCATTTATTATAAATGCCGATACATCCGATGTTTCTGGTGATGAGCCAATATGGGCTAAAACTGAAAAGGTCTATAATTTTATTGATCCACCACATAAACACGGTGCAAAGAGATTCAATTCAAAAGGCAATGAATTATCCAGTAGTAACTCTCAACAAGATGGTAAATGGAAAGTTGTGGGTTGGGTTACTTCTGGTGGTTATGCACACTCGATTAAAGCGTCAATGGCTCAAGGCTACATCCCAACTGATCTATCACAAATCACCCAAAAAGGTCTGTTTGAAATAGAAATCTTGGGAAAGCGGTATCCATGCCAAATAATGGATAATCCTCCTTTTGATCCCCTAGGTAAGTGTATGAAATCATAGTTAAGAATTTTTCTGCAAAATATTTCCAGCCAAATAAAGTGAACCACATATTAAAATTCTTGCATTCTGATCTTGCTTGATGATTTCCTTTATTGCACTTTCAACATTTTCTGAAACTGAGGCCTCAAAGCCAACATCTATAGCCACATCTACAGTCTCTTTTGCTGTCATTGTGGCAGCTTCTCCCGGTATTGAAACACCATATAGTCTTTTAGATTGGCTTAATAACGGTTGCATATATCCTGCTACATCTTTTGTATTAAGCATTCCAACTATTAAAAATAATTTACGGGATTGTAGGCGGCTAAGAGCTTCAGAAAGTGCATATCCAGCAGCTTTATTGTGCCCACCATCTAACCAAATTTCAGCATCAGTAGCTAACGATGTTAATGGACCCTTTTTTAATCTTTGCATCCTTGCCGGCCAGTCCGCATTAAGCATTGCACCCTCAAAGGAAACGTTTTCTTTCCCTAAATATCTTAATGTGGCTAAAGCAATACCTGCATTTTGTATTTGATGCGCACCAATTAATTTTGGCAAAGGTAAATCTAACAACCCGTTTTCATCTTGAAACACAAGGCGTCCGTTTTCTTCCCAAACATGCCAATGCTGGCCATATATCTTACATGTTGCACCAACTTCATAAGCTCGAGCCTCAATTACTGCCAACGCTTCTTCTTCTTGAGGCCCAATGATTGCAAAACAATTACGCTTTAATATACCTGCTTTTTCTGAAGCAATTTCGGCCAATGTATCACCAAGATATTGTTGGTGGTCGATTGAGATTGGAGTAATTACAGTTATTTTTGGTTGGTCAATAACATTAGTTGCATCCAATCTGCCTCCTAAACCTACTTCCAACAATGTATAATCAGCATTTTTTTCTGAAAACGCTAATAATGCAGCACAAGTGGTTATTTCAAAATAAGTAATGGGAGTATTGCCATTAACCTTTTCACATTCACTCAAATAATTTGCTAAGTCTATTTCTTCAATGATACTTCCTGCAAGAAATATTCGCTCATGAAACCTTGCTAAATGAGGAGAAGTATATGCATGACAGATATCTCCTGACGCCTCTAGCCCCGCCCGTATCATAGCCTGAGTTGAACCTTTTCCATTTGTACCAGCTATATGAATAACAGGTGGTATAATCTTTTCAGGATTACCCAATAGATTTAACAACCGCATCATACGATCCAAAGTTAAATCAATAATTTTTGGATGTAAGGACATCAGCCTTTCAAGAATAATATCACTTTTCATATTTGAGTTTACGCACCCTATGCTTTTAGCATTTCAGGTGGGGCCAAATCACCTTTAATTTCAGGACTTAAATTCATCAGCATCCTAATAATTGTAATTATATCACTACGCATATTTTTTCTATGTGTTACTCGGTCTAACATACCATGATCTAATAAGTATTCAGCCCTTTGGAAGCCTTCAGGTAATTTTTCACGGATTGTTTGCTCAATAACACGTGGACCCGCAAAACAAATTAATGCATTAGGTTCTGCGATATGGACATCACCTAACATTGCGTATGATGCTGTTACACCACCCGTAGTGGGGTGTGTTAAAACTACAATAAATGGTAGATTGGCTTCTTTAAGTAGTTGCAATGCAACAGTAGTTCTTGGCATTTGCATTAATGACATTATACCTTCTTGCATCCTTGCACCACCTGCAGCAGAAAATAAAATTAGAGGGCACTTAAGCTTTAAAGCTTGTTCACAAGCTGCAATTATTGCATTTCCAACTCCCATACCCATAGACCCCCCCATAAAAGAGAAATCTTGAACAGCAACAACAACCTGTGTGCGCCCCATCTTACCTTTTGCCAAAAGCATGGCCTCATCTTCACCCGTTTTTTTCCGAGCGTCCTTGATCCGATCTGTATATTTTTTTTGATCTTTGAATTTTAATGGATCTGTAATAACTTCTTTAGCCTTAAACTCTTCAAAAACACTTCCATCAAACATAGACTTACAACGGTCTCGAGGTGTTATGTTCATATGGTGATTACAATTTATACAAACATTTAAATTATCAGCCAACTCGCGGTGAAATAACATTGTCCCGCATTCTGGGCACTTAGTCCATAAGTTGTCTGGTGTTTCACGTCTAGAAAAGATCGAATTGATCTTCGGCTTCATATAGTTCGAAATCCAGTTCATGTATGTCTTCTTTCATTAAGTCTATCTATGAACTTTTAAAGGTCAAATGCTTTAAATGCAATCATCTGCGTGCACGCCATTCCATTATAATGAAGTATATCAAAAATATAATTGATGTTGAAATCAACATACTTTGGGCTGCTTGAAAAAACATATTCGGTGTATCAAAAAAATCAGGTGCGACATATCTAGAAAGGCCACTAATCTGTTCCTGATAAGAGACCAAAAACATGGCAGAAAAGTTATTTGCAAAGTGTACACCGATAGCTGCACCAAGATTTCCAGTTCTATATGTCAAATCGGCTAAAAATAATCCCAATATTGATGTTACAGCAACTAACATTAATCCAATACTTATACCCATTGAACCATCATAATGCATCAAACCAAATATCAGAGAAGGAATTAGCATAAAAAACCATCTACTTTTAATCCATACAGCTAATTGTTGTTGTAAATACCCACGAAACAATACTTCTTCTGCTGTTACTTGGAAAAACATTAGAAAAATTCCTAAAGGTAAAACTTTTAACCATCTCGTGTAAGTAAGGTTTTCTAAAATATTTTCATTATTAGGAATTAAACTTTGGGTAGAAAACAAAAAAATGCCAGCTATTATTATTGCGTAAGAAAAGTTTTTAAAGAAATTTATTTTAGGCTTTCCAATTAGACTAATTATTCCACGCTTATGAAATAATTTTACCAAAATTAGAAAAACTGTTAACCATATCAGAAATGTTGATAGTAGAATGTATACCTCCAAAGGAGTGGTAAACAAACCATCTCTTATATTATCTAAATTAAAAAGTTTTGAAACAATAAGTATAAAGCATGATGATAAAATCATGTAGAATATGCCCCACAAAACTAATGTTAAGCTTACTACCCACCATCTTTTTTCACTAAGTGCTGGCTCTATAAATTGAGTAAAATTTTTATTCATAAAAAACCCATATAATAAAAATGATTTTAACGTCCATACATATCAAAATAAAAAACAGTATTTTTTATGATATTTTATATCAAATTATCCATTACAGAAACTAACGCAGAGCTAATTCCTTCTTCAGAAAGTGAGTGGCCGGCATTATCTATTACATGTAATTTTGATCTTTCCCATGCATTATATAATTTATAAGCAGATAATGGTGGACATATCATGTCATAACGACCTTGAATAATTGTACCAGGAATTTGATCCATTTTATACATATTATTCAGAATTATATTATCTTTATTTAAAAAGCCTTTATTTACAAAATAGTGATTTTCTATTCGAGCAAAAGCTCGAGCATATTCCCCAGGTGTAACGCCATTTAAATTTTTTGCATTCATCGTTGCTAGAGCCGTTTCCCACTCCGTCCATGCTCGCGCATATTTAGTTTGTTCTGCTTCATCCTCTTGAAATAGTTTTTTGTTATAAGAATTAATTACATCTACCTGTTCACCTGGCTTTAATAAATCGATTAGTTTTCTCCATTCATCTGGAAAAAACATTCCTGCGCCTCCATTATAAAACCAATCCAACTCTAAATCAGTCATAAGGAAAACTCCGCGTAAAACTAGATGTTTAACTGCTATTGGGTGTGATTGTGCGTAAATCAAAGCCAGTGTTGCCCCCCACGAACCACCAAAAACTATCCAACTTTTAATTTGAAGTAATTTTCGTATTTTTTCTATATCACTTACTAAATGCCATGTAGTATTTGCTTCAATACTTGCATGTGGCTTTGATCGGCCACATCCCCGTTGATCAAACAATATGATTCGATAAATTTTAGGATTAAAGAAACGACGCATGCCTGGACTACAACCTGCACCAGGCCCACCATGTAAAACTACAACAGGAACGCCATTAGGATTTCCACATTCTTCAACATAAAGATTATGGCCATCGCCTACATCTAAAATATGATAATCATACGGCTGTATAAGGGAATATAAGTTTCGTCCTGCGCCAATTTGACCTTCGGTATTTCTCATCATTACTCTATATATAATTTATGTAATTAAGAATGTCCTTTTGAAAGCCTATGTCAATGTCCCAAACAAACACAATAGATCCGCAAGAAGTAGAAAAATTTGAGGCTATGGCATCGGAGTGGTGGGATAGTGATGGAAAATTTAAGCCCTTACATATGCTCAATCCAACACGGTTGGATTATATTGTTGATCAAATTGCTGCAGAATTTACTCGTGATATTACAGCTAACCTTCCATTTAACGGTCTCAAGATATTAGATATTGGTTGTGGAGGAGGGTTGTTGTCAGAACCTATGGCAAGGCTAGGCGCAAATGTAGTGGGTGCTGATGCTGCAGAAAAAAACATTCCTGTTGCAAAAGTTCACGCTAAAAATTCTGGCTTGGAAATTGATTATCGTCACACAAGTGCCGAAGAAATAGCCAAAACAAGCGAGAAATTTGATGTTGTTTTAAATATGGAGGTTATTGAACATGTAGCAGACCCACTTGGTTTTTTAACTGCATGCAAGCAATTACTCAAACCAAATG
Organism: Rhodobacteraceae bacterium Water-Bin34; assembly: GCA_900197625.1. Lineage (GTDB taxonomy): Bacteria > Pseudomonadota > Alphaproteobacteria > Rhodobacterales > Rhodobacteraceae > Amylibacter. The sequence goes on from FZLS01000009.1 coordinate 7,242, forward strand.
GCTTAATGCTTTGTTCAACTATAAACAGAAATCCTAAAAGTTATTTGATGGCAATCATTGGAGCTGAACATATTATGCGGTGGCTACCTAAAGGTACACATGATTGGAATAAATTCATTACACCAGATGAATTATTTGATCTTCTTAAGAATGCTGGCTTTACCCCTGTTGATCGTAAAGGTTTTGTCTTCAATCCGTTAAAATGGAGCTGGGCAATTTCAAATCAGGATTTATCAGTAAATTATGTAACAGCAAGTATAAATTCATAGTCAGATTTTCTGCAAATAAACTATGTTCAATCGAGTGCCTCACGAAGTTCACGCAAGAACCTTAAACCATCTCTCAATTTATTTTTATTTAATTTAGACATAACATCTTCTAAAACAGGCGTAATAGCTAAAACAGATTCATCTCTTGCTCGATCACCAGCATTAGATATCAAAACTAATTTTTTTCGCGCATCATCCCAGTCAGGGCGTATATGAATATATCCATATTTTTCCAATTTACTTAATGTATTCGTTAACGCACCTTTTGTTAAATTAAAAGTGCGCGCAAGCTCTGCAGGGCTACGCTCTTTATTTTGCCAACTTAAGTAATTTAGCATTACAAAGTGTGAAAGCTCCATACCTTTAGGAAGAGCTCTAGAAAGGCGCCCTCGCATTAACTGCTCAGATGCTAAAACTTCTGAAAATAAAGATACTGTGATTAAATCTTCATTTGACCCTTCATTCATTATGCTATCAACAACTTGTCTAGATTACCCATACTTTCCAGATCATATAATTCATCGCAGCCACCTACATGTATATTGTTAATAAACACTTGAGGAACTGTTCTTCCGCCATTAGATCGTTGAATCATTTCTGCACGTTTTTCTTTGTTATCATGGATATTAATTTCTGAAAAAGAGGCGCCTTTCTTGTTAAGTAAACGTTTTGCTGCAGTGCAAAAGCCACAAAAATTTCCAGTATAAATTTCGACTTTATTCATAAATCTACTCCGAGATTAATTTGCGTGTATTTATTAAAATATCCAATACAATTGAGCTAACATTTCTATTTAATTTATTCAAATCACAATATTTAAACTAATTATAATATATATTTTTTTTTATTTATTTTATATAAAATATTATGAATATGACGAAACCTTAGTTTCTATTAAATAGGCAATGAATATACATGACTATACCACCAATACTATTTAATCGTGCTATGTTAAAATTTCATAGAAATCGTACAAACAAAAATGCATGGTTTATACATGATAAGGCTATTGTAGAAATAAAAGAGCGTCTTTCTGAAATTAAACGTGATTTTAAAAAAGTTGCTATAATTGGGTTTAGAGCAGAAAGTTGGGCCCTAGACCTCAATCTCGATGCAACATGCATTAATGATGATGAAATAATAAACTTTAAAGAAAACAAATACGACTTAATTATACATGCTATGGGTATGCATTGGTCAAATGATCTACTGGGGCAGTTGATACAAATGAATCGAGCGCTGGTGCCTGATGGGCTTATAATATCCATATTTTTTGGGGGCCAAACTCTTTCAGAATTAAGAGTTGCTTGTGCATATGCTGAGAGTACTGTTTCAAATGGAATATCGCCTCGCATTGCACCAATGGGAGAAATACGAGATCTTGGAGGTTTATTACAACGTGCGGGATTAGCGCTACCAGTTGCAGATAGTATGAAGTTTAATGTGAGCTACAAAACACCAATAAATCTGATGCATGATCTTAGGGGAATGGCAGAAACTAATATTATTTCAAATCGTAAAAAAACAATGATGTCAAAAAAGTTATTGAATGAAATATCCAAACAATATTTTGATAATTTTAGTAATAGTGACGGCAGAATAGTTGCAACATTTGAATTAATTTTTCTAACTGGCTGGGCTCCATCTTCAAATCAACAAAAACCATTAATGCCTGGTACGGCAAAGGTACGTCTTGCCGATGCATTAAGAACTGTAGAGAATAAGCTAGAAAAAGATTGATTTAAAAAAAATCAAATCTATGTGTAGTAAAAATACAAATAGCAGGAAAAATTATGAATATCCCACCTGACCACCCAAAAATAAAACCTGCTAAAATAGGTGTTATTCTTGCAAACTTAGGAACGCCAGATGCCACAGATTATTGGTCTATGCGTAGATACCTATCGCAATTTTTGTCAGATAAAAGAGTGGTTGATTACTCATCTTGGCTTTGGCAACCCTTGCTGCAAGGAATAATTTTAACTAGAAGGCCGTTTTCATCAGGCGAAGCATACCGATCAATATGGAATAATGAATTAAATGAAAGTCCGTTACTTACAACTACCAGACTTCAGTCAAACGCTGTAAAAAAAGAAGTCGAAAAAATTTACGGCAGCGATGTTATCGTCGATTTTGCTATGAGGTATGGCAATCCATCTACAGAAAGCGTCATAAAAAAATTAAAAGATCAAGGCGTAGAAAAAATTGTCTTTTTCCCACTTTACCCACAATATGCCGGTCCGACTACAGCAACGGCAAATGATGAAGCGTTTAGAACTTTGATGAAGATGAATTGGCAACCTTCAATCCGTACAGTTCCTGCATATTTTGACAATCCGTTATATATAAACGCATTAGCAAATTCAGTTAAAGAAAAATATGCATCTCTAGAAAAAAAACCCGATATATTAGTTTGCTCATATCATGGTGTACCAGTTCGTTACTTGATGGAAGGCGACCCTTACCATTGCCAATGCCAAAAAACGACACGATTGCTCAAAGAAGCACTCGGTTGGAATGACACAGATATAAAAACCACTTTTCAGTCAAAATTTGGACCTGAAAAATGGCTACAGCCATATACTGTAGAAGAAGTTGCGCGCCTAGCAGAAGGCGGGCAAAAGAATATAGCAATAATGTCACCTGCTTTTTCGTCTGATTGTGTGGAAACTTTAGAAGAAATAAATGAAGAAATTTACGAAAGCTTTGAAGAGGCCGGTGGTGAGACATTTACGTATATTGAATGTTTAAATGATAGCGCTGATCATATCAAAATGATGATGGGAATTTTAAAGAATGAATTGGCTGGCTGGATAAAATAACCATTCAATTAAATTTGCTCTGTTTGGGTTATAAAAAATCACGCAATACTGCTATAAGTGGGACATCTGCTGCAGGCATGGGGTAATCACGTAGTTTTCTTGGTTCAACCCAAGCCAATTCTTGGCCCTCTTGCGGTGTTATGATACCTTTCCATTTTCTACAAACAAATACTGGCATTAATAAATGGAAATCTTCATAACTGTGGCTAGCAAAAGTTAAAGGCGCAAGACAGCTAGACCAAGTATCAATTCCTATTTCTTCTTTTAATTCACGAATTAATGCAATTTCTGGTGTTTCCATTGGCTCAACTTTACCTCCCGGAAATTCCCACAAGCCAGCCATTGCTTTACCTTCTGGTCTTTTTGCTAATAATACTCGCCCATCTCGATCAATAAGCGCAACAGCAGAAACTAGTATAATTTTCATGATCTATAATCAGCATTTATTGCAATATATTGGTGTGTTAAATCACAAGTCCATACTGTAGCACTTCCATCACCAATCGCTAAATCTACTATTATTTCTAATTCTTGGTTTTTCATATAATTTTGACCTAAATCTTCTCTATAACTTGAAGCAACCCAGCCCTGTTCAGCCACCAATATATTTCCAAACCAAATAGAAATTTTGTCACGATCAGCAGGTTCGCCTGATTTACCTACACCCATAACAACCCTTCCCCAATTTGGATCTTCACCAGCGGCTGCTGTTTTTATAAGTGGTGAATTAGCAATTGCTAATGCAACTGTTTTTGCTGAAATATCAGATACAGCCCCCCTTACTTCAACTTCTAAAAATTTTGTTGCACCCTCTCCATCTCGCACCACTTGTTTAGCTAAACTTAACATAACTGAATTCAATTCTTCAGTAAATTTGAGAGCTTCATCACTAAACTCATCTACAATAGTTTCAGTCTTTGATTGTCCCGTTGCTATTACCATCAAGCTATCTGATGTTGATGTGTCACTGTCTACAGTTATGCAGTTAAAAGTCTTTTCATTTAACTTAGTCAAAATATTTTGCAAAATATTTCTTTTAATTGAAACATCTGTCATTATGTAAACTAGCATTGTCGCCATATCAGGTGCTATCATCCCTGAGCCTTTTGCAAATCCAGAAATGTTGACATTTGAACCGTTAATAGAAAATGAGCTGTATGCGCCTTTTGGAAAAGTATCTGTAGTCATAATAGCTCGAGCGGCAGACTCTAACGAATGTTCGCTTAGTTTTGAGTTTAACTCTTCGATTTTATTAATAATTTTTTCATGTGGTAATTTTTCTCCAATAACTCCTGTTGATGCCGAAAATATAGAATTAAGTGGGATATTCATTTCATTGGAAATAGACGCGCAGATATTTTGTACAGATACCTCACCATGTGATCCCGTAAATGCATTTGAGTTGCCTGAATTAACTATTATCGCTGCTGCAGTTTTATCTGATCGATTTACTAACTTATTTTGGCAATCTAATACACTTGCAGATCGTGTACTTGACCGAGTAAACACACCTGCAATTGAACTACCAGCAGCACATTCCATTAACATAACATCGTCTCGATCAGCATATTTAATATTTGCTGCAACTGATGCAAGCCGAATACCTTTAATTATAGGTAATTTTGGAAACCCATTTTTTGGAGCTAGTGGAGAAATATCTTTTGCCATATATTTATGCTTTAACTCAGAAAGCTCTACCTCCAGTTGAGCTATTGATTTTTCATTTTTCAAAATTCAATCCTTAATTCAGTAATAAAACTCATTTAAATTTATTCGATTATACAAAATCACATAATATAAATATATACCATTTGATAAGCCGGCGTTGACAGTTCTGAAACACCTGCTTACATGTTTTTTCTCACGTTTTATAAGGAGTCTCTTTCTTTGTGATCTTATTAAGTGGCTTTAGTTAGTCCGGCAAGAGCAGTAAAAAGAAACTAAACTTAATTACGTATCGGTTTTGCCTATGGTTTTTAGGCGTAAGTTAGGAATAAAAGTAATGCTCGGATTAACAAAAGCAGCAAGAAAAATATTTGGGTCGCCAAATGACAAAAAGATTAAGGCTGCTTTACCTTTAGTATCTTCAATAAATTCACTTGAGAGTGATTATCAAGCACTCAGCGACCAGCAAATCAAAGACAAAACTAATGAATTTAAAAAAAGGCTTTCTGAAGGTGAGACTTTAGATCAACTTTTACCAGAAGTGTTTGCTAATGCCCGAGAAGCAGCTTTTAGAGCATTAGGCTTGCGTGCATATGATACACAATTGATGGGTGGGATATTTTTACACCAAGGAAATATTTCAGAAATGAAAACTGGTGAAGGTAAAACATTAGTTGGTGTTTTTCCTGTATATTTAAATGCATTAACGGGAAGGGGAGTTCATGTCGTAACGGTTAATGATTATCTCGCTTCACGCGACGCAGAGTGGATGGGTAAAGTATATACCTTCCTAGGAATGACGACAGGCATTGTTGTGCCCGACATGGAAGAAGATACTAAATTAGCTGCATATGCATGTGATATAACTTACGCAACAAACAATGAATTGGGTTTTGACTATCTTCGAGATAATATGAAATCAGATTTAAAACAGATGGCACAAAGAGACCATTACTTTGCTATAGTCGATGAAGTTGACAGCATTTTGATAGATGAAGCAAGAACCCCACTTATAATTTCTGGTCCAGCCGAAGATAGAACAGAACTATATAAATCGATTGATGCATTAATTCCTGAATTACAAAGCAATCATTATGATTTAGACGAAAAATCTCGCTCTTCATCTCTTACAGATGAAGGAAATGAATTTGTAGAAAAGCGTTTACTTGAACTAAAATTATTACCTGAAGAACAATCTCTATATGATCCAGAGAGTACATCTCTTGTTCATCACATAAATCAAGGTCTGCGCGCTCATACTCTTTTCAGCCGCGATAAAGATTATATAGTAAAAAATAATGAAGTTGTTCTCATTGATGAGTTTACTGGCAGGATGATGTCAGGCCGCAGAATGTCTGACGGTTTACACCAAGCAATAGAGGCTAAAGAAAACGTTGATATTAAAGCTGAGAATGTAACTTTAGCATCTGTAACATTTCAAAATTACTTTAGACTTTATGACAAACTAGCTGGCATGACAGGAACTGCTTTAACAGAAGCTGAAGAGTTTTCTGAAATATATGGCTTAGGTGTAGTTGAAGTCCCTACTAACAAACCTATTGCTCGCCAAGATGATCATGATGCAATATACCGAACAGCTACTGAAAAATTTACTGCAATTGTTGAGGAAATTGGCAAAGCACATTCTAACAAACAGCCGATTTTAGTTGGAACTACATCAATTGATAAATCTGAGTACTTATCACAACTTTTAAATGATAAAAAACTGTTAAAAAATATATCTGAAAAATTATTAACACAGTCTAATGAAGCAAAGAAATTAGAAGAAAAAGATAAATTTAAAAGTTATTCAGAATCTTTTGAAAAACTTTCAAAAACAGGTATATCTCATAAAATACTTAACGCTCGTTTTCATGAACAAGAAGCATCAATCATAGCCGATGCTGGAGTTCCAAGCGCTGTGACAATCGCTACCAACATGGCTGGTAGGGGAACAGATATACAATTAGGGGGAAATGTTGAGATGCGCATTTCTGCTGCATTAGATAAAGCAACAAAAAAATCTGACCCGGTTGAAATACGAAAAACAATCACTGAAGAAATCAGTAATGCAAAAAAGGTTGCTTTAGATGCCGGTGGTTTGTTTGTTCTTGCTACAGAGCGGCATGAAAGTCGCCGTATTGATAATCAATTGCGTGGTAGATCTGGGCGCCAAGGTGATCCTGGAAGATCTGCATTTTTCTTATCTTTAGAAGATGATTTAATGAGAATTTTTGGATCAGAAAAGTTAGACGCAGTTCTTGGTAAATTAGGTATGGATGAGGGTGAAGCCATTATACACCCTTGGGTTAATAAATCTTTAGAACGAGCTCAAGCAAAAGTAGAAGGTCAAAATTTTGACGTTAGAAAACAATTATTAAAGTTTGATGATGTAATGAACGATCAACGTAAGGCAATCTTTGAGCAAAGACTAGAAATCATGAAATCTAGCGACCTATCGAATACAGTAAAAGACATGCGTGATGAAGTGATTGAGGATTTAGTTGATGAGGCAATACCTGCAAAATCCTATCCTGACCAATGGAATATTCAAGGGCTTGCACAATCAGTTAAAGAAACCCTTGGGTTAGATTTGCCAATAACTAAATGGGCTGATGAAGAGGGAATTGATGATGAGGATATTATTGATCGACTTCGTGAAGCAGGCGATGCTGAAATGGTTAAAAAAATTGAAGGCATTGGATCAGAAAACATTAAATCAGCTGAAAAACAACTTTTGTTGGGTACAATAGACCAGAAATGGAGAGAACATCTCATTACCTTGGAACACCTCAGATCAGTTGTTGGAATGCGTGGGTATGCAAATCGTGATCCTTTAAACGAATATAAAACAGAGTCATTTGAACTTTTTGAGTCTATGTTAGAAGGGTTAAGAACTGATATTACAAGACAAATGTCTCGTTTACAGCCTCAAACTCCAGAACAACAAATGGCTGCTTTACAACAGCAAATTCAAACCGCTCTAAGCCAAGGTATGGACGTTAAAGAAATAAAAGCACGCGTAAAAGAAGCTTATGGAATTGATATTCAATTAGAAGCACCAAAAGCTCCTAAAATTGACAAAAATGATCCGAAAACTTGGCCACCTTTAAGTCGAAACGATAAGTGTTTATGTGGATCAGGTAAGAAGTACAAGCATTGTCATGGCGCACTAAAGTAACATTAAGCCCAAGTTGGATAGAACTTATTGGATGGTGAGCTTGTAAAAATTTCGCAGCCATTTGATGTGACACCAATGGAATGCTCAAATTGTGCTGATAATGATTTATCTTTGGTAACCGCTGTCCAATCATCTGCCAATATTTTTGTATGTGGTTTGCCTAAGTTTACCATTGGTTCAATCGTAAAAAACATGCCTTCCTCTAAAACCGCTCCGGTACCCCATCGGCCAAAATGCACAACATTAGGGGCAGAATGAAATACTCTGCCCAATCCATGACCACAAAAATCACGTACAACAGAACATCTCTGGGCCTCGACATATGCTTGAATAGCTGCTCCAATATCACCAAAAGTATTTCCTGGTTTTACTTGGTCAATACCAATCATTAAGGCAGTATGAGTTATATCAATTAGTCTTTCTGCTTTTCTTGATAATTTACCACATACATACATACGTGATGTATCACCAAACCATCCATCTAAAATACAAGTAACATCTATATTAAGAATATCTCCATCTTTTAATTTTTTATCAGATGGTATTCCGTGGCAAACAACATGATTAAGGGAAATACAAGATGATTTTGTATACCCCCTATACCCAAGTGTTGCGGGTATTGCTCCAGCATCAATCATATAATCATGTATAAGTTTATCCAATGCATCAGTTGTCACACCTGGAACAACATGCTCAGTTATCATGTCTAATATTTCAGCGGCCAATGCTCCAGATTTTCTCATTCCGTCAAATTCTTCAAGAGTATGGATAGTAATACCATCTGCATTTAATCTGGGTTTAATATTCACAATATTTACCTTGTTTCTATTTCTTTTGGTTAAGCAGAATTACTCACATTTGCCAAGTCTAGTCTTTTACCAATTGTAATACCTTCTTTAGATATAACACAATCATAACACAAAACCCGCACACCTTGTTTAATCGCATTATTGTAGGACTCTTCATAATTTGGATCAATATCTCCAGCTATTTTAAATAAATCTATATCAGAGCGCTGTACTAAAAATAGTATGGTTGATTGAAAACCCTTTTTAACCATTTCAGTTAATTCATTCATATGTTTAGCTCCACGAAGTGTTTTACTGTCGGGAAATTCAGCCAGGCCGGCTTCTCTTGATAACGTAACACTTTTTACTTCTAAAAACATTTTGGGTGCTTGTTTAAAATAAAGTAAAAAGTCTATTCGAGAGTTTTCTCCATATTTTATTTCTGTTTCATAACTTTCATAATTCAAACCAAAAGCATTGTTATCTAAAGCCTCTTTAATTATTTTGTTAGCGTAATGAGTGTCCACACCAATAAAAGTTTGATTGGTTTCAATTAACTTCCATGAATATTTTAATTTTCTTTTTGGATCATCATTAATTTCTAACCAAACTGTTGACCCTGGCTTGGCTAACTCTAACATAGAGCCTGGATTAGCTACATGCGCAGTCACAATTGATCCATTTTCTAACGTGACGTCTGCTAAAAAACGCTTATATCTCTTTACTAGGGTACCCTTAATCAGGGGGCTTTCAAATTTCATAAGGAATATATAAATGACCAACCCAACAGCTGCAATGATCGTAATAGGTGATGAAATTTTATCTGGGCGAACAAGAGATGCAAATATGTTCAATCTGGCAGGGAAGCTTAGCGTTCATGGAATAAACTTACTAGAAGTGAGGGTAATATCAGACAAATCTTCAGAAATTATAGCTGCTGTGAATGCAACACGGGCAAAATATGATCACGTTTTTACAAGTGGGGGCATAGGCCCAACTCATGATGATATAACTGCAGATTGTATAGCTGCTGCATTTAATGTTCAAATTGGCATTCGCGATGATGCAAAAAACATTTTAGCCACGAATTATGAAAATGGAATTGAGGACCTTACTCCTGCTCGTTTGCGTATGGCTAGAATACCAGATGGTGCACATTTAATAGAAAATATGATTTCAAAAGCTCCTGGTTTTTCAATGGAAAATGTACATGTCATGGCTGGAGTTCCAAGTGTGTTTAATTGTATGATTGATTGGTTGTTACCTAAATTGAAAAAAGGTGCAGAAATGATAAGTTCAAGCATTAGAGTTGATTTGCCAGAAAGCCACATAGCAGAACCATTGGGAGTAATTGCAAATAAATTTCCTGACGTATCTATTGGCTCATATCCATTTTATGAAGAGAATAAACATGGTGCAAATATTGTTATAAGGTCTACAAAAAGCGCCCTAATCTCTGCCGTTGAGTCAGAAGTTAGAGCTGCATTTAAATTACAATGAGCCCAAGCATCAAAGAGTTTTATGATGTAATTGATTTAACTTGGCCATCTGTATCAAATCAATTGCAGAATGGTTGGCTTATTAAAAATGGAGGCGGTGGTGGCAAAAGAGTATCTGCTACAATAAGAGTTAATCCCAATGCAAAAATTGAAATTGCTGAAAGTTTAATGGAGAGTATTAATCAAAATAAATTATTCATGATTAGAAAAGGGGATGAAAATTTAGATTATGAATTGCATAAATTAGGATATAAATTAATCGATCCCTCTATATTGCTTGGCTCACCAATTGAGCGGCTAGATAAAACATTTGATGGTGAATTTCATGTAGCACCAAACGAAAAAATGAAAGCCTTATGGATCAATGCTGGAATTAATGAAAAACGCCTAAATGTAATGAACCGGGCAAAAGTATTAAAGTCTTATGTTACGATTGATAACACCGCAGTTGCATTCGTGGCTATTTATAACTCTATAGCAATGGTCCATGCGCTTGAAGTTGCGAAAGTAAAACAAAGACAAGGTTTTGGTAAAAAAATCATGCAGCAAATAGCTGGCTGGGCAGCTACGAATGGTGCAAATTATTTAACGGTTATTACTGTTCATAATAATCTTCCAGCTAAAAGCCTTTATCAACACTTAAGAATGACAAAGCTTGGTAATTATCACTATAGGATTAAGTTATAATCACCAAGTTTCATTGCCATAGTTTTTAAAGTGCGCGCTTAAATAATCAATAAAAACTCGAAGTTTTGGAGGGATATGGTCTAATGAGGGGTAGACTACATATACACCTAATTCAGGTAACTTTAAATCAGTTAGAACTTTTTGGAGTGAGCCATCTTTTATTTTTTCTCCATAAATAAAACATGGTAAGTAAGCCAAACCTAATCCTGCTTTGGCGGCCATCATCAAGGACTTTCCATCATTTACAGTTAAACTATTTTTTCCACGGATTTGGCGTTCTTCACCATCAAGTCCAGGTATCCTCCAAAATTTATTTCTACTATCGAAAGAATAATTAAGTAACTGATGATTTGATAAGTCATTAATATTTTTTGGAATACCATTACGTTTTAAATAGTCGTGAGAACCAACTATTCCTAACTTTGTATTTGCTATTTTTTTTGCTTTCATTGAACTATCAGATAAATCACCAATTCTAACTGCTAAATCAAAGCCTTCAGAAACGAGGTCTACAAAACGATTATCTAAAGTCATATTGATTTTTATCTTTGGGTGTTTTTGAATGAATGGTGTAATACAATTCATTAGATGATTTGATCCAAAATCATTTGATGCAGATAACTTTAACATCCCCTGAGCTTCTGTCTGCATTACCTTAACAGATAAATCGGCATCTTGAATTTGTTCAAGAAACCTTATGCAATTCTGATAATAATTAATGCCAATTTCTGTAGCGCTTACATTTCTTGTTGTACGATTTAGTAGTGTTACTCCAAGTCTAGATTCTAAACTTGCAATATGTTTTGAGACAGAAGATTTTGAAAGCCTTAACCTGTTAGCAGCCTCAGTAAAGCCTCCACTGTCAATAACAGCTACAAAAATTTCCATTTCTGCCATTCGATCCATCTATAAATCACCATCTGATGTAAACATGATTGCTAATGGTCTTGTTGATGGATTCTCTGCTAGCAAAATCACTAAAACTGATGTTAATGGAATTGAAAGAATAGCTCCTGGCAGCCCCCATATAGTTGTCCAGAATACTAACGCTAATAAAACTACAAAACTAGAAAGGTTTACTGATTTTCCAATCATTCTTGGCTCAAGTATATTACCGACATATGTTTGAACTGCCATTAATAAGACTAGAGCCAAGAAAGCCCATTGTAGAGAACCAAATTGAGCTAAAGTTAATCCCACAGGAAACCCAACCCCAATTGCTGAACCAACATATGGTATATAATTCAAAAAACCTATCATCACAGCCCAAAAAACAGCACTATCAATACCAAGTGCCCACATTATTAAAAATGAAATAAAAGCCAGTATTATGTTGATAATTGTCTTAATTGTTAAATAAACACCAATTTTATTATTAACCTTTGATAATATCTCTAAAGCTTGTGATGCGTCATTGCCCAAAGCTTTTGAAATCTTACCTTTAAAATTATTTGTTTCAGTAAATAAAAATCCAGCATAAAGTGCCGCCATAAACAAAACAGATCCCACAGAAGATATAGATCCGAGTGCCCGCAAAGCAAATGCTTGAAGGTTAACATTACTCCACCAGTTTTCTATTATACTGTTTAAAGATGGCAAATTGTTTAAACCAAAACTATCAGTAAGCTTATCAAAAACTATTTGTAAATTTGTTTGATAAATTGGTAATTGTAGTAATGTATGTTCGATATTATTTGATATCATAAGTGAAATTAATGCGACAATAAAAATGAAAATTAGCAAAACAATTAAACGATGTATAAATTTTGGAAAATAATTCATCATTGGCCACCTTGCTATAGCAGCAGAGGCTGTTAACAAAATATACACAGTTAAAATACCTAATATAATTGGCAATAATATTGATTGACCTATAAATAGAATCCAGACAATCATAATTGAAAGACCTGTTAAATAAAAAAATTTTGAAATATTGTTTTCCATAGTGTTCTTTCGGTTAATGTCATTTTAATTTAATTAGCTTTTATGTTAAATCGTAGCATTTATCAAAAAAAATGAATTGGGTAGATAAATCGAATCTGCTTGCACTTATCAATTTATCTCTGTAAATGCATATTTATACCGGAAAGGTTGGCTTCCAACCCTAACCTTCCATCGAAATTTACGACGGGCCGTGAGCCCGTTTTTTTATGTGAGAAAAATGTCAGATTTAATTGCAAAATCAGCTGTAGATAAACGCATGGCAAGCATCGTTCAGCCAGTAATTGAAGATTTAGGTTATGAACTTGTACGTATTCGGTTGATGTCAGGTAAAACAACAACCCTACAAATCATGGCAGATAAACCAAATGGTGGTATTGATGTTAATGATTGCTCAAAAATATCTACAGAAATAAGTGCAATATTAGATGTAGAAGATCCCATTGAGGCTGAATATGCTTTGGAAGTTTCTAGTCCGGGCATGGATAGACCTCTTACCAGATTAAAAGATTTTCAAGCTTGGGATGGCTTTGAAATAAAAGTGGAAACATCTGAATTAATTGATGGCCAGCGTCGCTTCAAGGGCTTATCACGCGGCATTGAGGGTAATGATATACTTATTGAAATCTCTCAAGGAACAATTGGTTTGGATTTTGAATGGTTGTCAGATGCAAAATTAGTTTTGACTGATGAATTAGTGGCCGCTTCCCAAAAAGGCCGTTCGAATATAGTTGAAAGTGATTTCGACGACATAGAAACAGAAGAGGAATAACCCATGGCTATTACTAGCGCTAACCGACTTGAGCTTTTACAAATTGCGGACTCAGTTGCTCGAGAAAAAATGATTGATCCTGATTTAGTTTTACAGGCTATGGAAGAGTCCTATGCGAAGGCAGCTAAATCAAAATATGGTGCAGAGCTTGATATCCGTGCTTTTATTGACCGAAAATCAGGTGAACTAGAAATGACACGTGTGCGAGTTGTTGTTGAGGGTTCTGAAGCAGAAAACATGTATACTGAAATGACCGTTGAAGAAGCTAAGGCACACAAAGACAATCCTTCAGTGGGTGATTTAATAATTGACAAATTACCCCCAATGGATTTTGGCCGTATCGGTGCTCAATCAGCTAAACAAGTAATATTACAAAAAGTTCGCGAAGCTGAAAGGGATCGTCAGTATGAAGAATTTAAAGATCGTCAAGGTGAGATAATAAACGGTTTGGTAAAGCGTGTAGAATACGGAAACGTAATTGTAGATGTTGGCCGAGGCGAAGCTGTGTGTCGACGCGATCAGCTTGTTAATCGTGAAATGTTTCGAAACGGTGACAGAATTCGTGCATTTATTAAAGAAGTGCGCTCTGAGATGCGTGGACCTCAGATTTTTCTTTCTAGAACTGCACCAGAATTTATGGCTGAATTATTCAAAATGGAAGTTCCAGAGATTTATGATGGTATAATTGAAATAAAAGCTGTTGCCCGAGATCCTGGGTCAAGGGCAAAAATTGGTGTTATATCTTTTGACAGCTCAATAGATCCTGTGGGTGCCTGCGTCGGCATGAGGGGTTCAAGGGTTCAAGCTGTAGTAAATGAATTGGGTGGTGAAAAAATTGATATTATTCCATGGAATGAAGACGCACCAACTTTCTTAGTTAACGCACTACAACCTGCGGAGGTGTCAAAAGTAGTACTTGATGAAGATGCTGAACGCATTGAAGTTGTGGTTCCTGATGAACAATTGTCTCTTGCGATTGGACGTCGAGGCCAAAATGTAAGATTAGCGTCTCAATTAACTGGTTTAGACATAGATATCATGACGGAAACTGATGAATCAGAACGTCGTCAAAAAGAATTTGAAGAACGGTCACAATTATTTATGGATACAATGAATGTTGATGAAGTTGTGGCTCAATTATTGGTATCAGAAGGCTTTTCAAGCTTAGAAGAAGTTGCGTATGTAGAAACCGATGAACTGCTTGTGATTGAAGGTTTTGACCAAGATACTGTTGACGAACTGCAAGCTCGGGCTCGGGAGAGCTTAGATGAAATTAATTCAAAATCTATTGCAGAAGCCCGTGAATTAGGTGTTACCCAGGATTTGATTGATTTTGAGGGGTTATCTCCACAAATGTTAGTAGCTTTAGGAAAGGATGATGTAAAATCATTGGAAGATTTTGCAACTTGCGCAGACTGGGAGTTGGCAGGAGGTTATACTACTGTTGATGGTGAGCGCCATAAAGATGAAGGTGTTTTAGAAAGTTTTGAGGTTAACATTCAAGAAGCCCAAGACATGATCATGCGCGCTCGACTACAAATAGGTTGGGTGACTGAGGAACAGTTAGCTGAAGATGCTGCTGCAGCCGAAGCTGCAAATGCTGACACTGGTTTAGAAGGGGCTGAGACCTGATGTTTCAGGTCTTAGATTTATCTTGTGACAAGAGGAATTCAAACAAAACGAAACAGTGATCCAGAGCGTAAATGTATTGCGCTTGGTAGTTCACATCCAAAAGAAGAACTTATTCGTTTTGTTCTTTGCCCTGTTGGCGTAGTTACTCCTGATTTATCAGAAAAACTCCCAGGTCGAGGAATTTGGGTTAGTGCTAAATCTAGTGCTTTATTAGAAGCAATTAATAAAAACTTATTTTCACGTGGAGCAAAAAAACAAGCCAAAATACCAGATAATCTTTTTGCATTAGTAGAAAGTTTACTAGTAAAAAAAGTAATCGAAACTATTTCACTTGCTCGAAGAAGCGGTCAAGTGGTTAATGGGTTTGAGGTTGTTAAGGGTGCTTTAATTTCTGGAAAAGCACAACTCTTAATTCAGGCAAGCGATGGCTCAGAAAAGCAATTGGGAAAACTTAGATCTCCTGAAGGAAAAAATGTATATTTTAACTGCTTAACTCAAAGAGAATTGGGTTTGGCATTTGGACGAGACTATGCGATACACGCGGCGCTGACAGGTGGTGGACTTATGAAAAAGGTCCGCTGTGAAGCTACTCGACTTGCAGGTATTCGCAAATTGGACAAAAGCTGATACATTCAGCACAGAAAGGTGATTACGAATGAGTGACGAAAAAAAACCATTAGGACTGCGCAATAGTTCTGGACCAGGGCACGTAAAACAAAGCTTTTCACATGGACGCAGTAAATCTGTTGTTGTTGAGAAAAAAAGGAAACGTGTGATAGTACCTGGAAAAGGTGGCGCAGATGCTTCTGGTGGACCACGTCCTGCTGGCGTATCTGATTTAGAGCTTGATAGAAGAAAAAAAGCTTTAATGGCTGCTGCAGCTCAAGAGAATGATAGAAAAGCACGTGAAGATGCAGAAACAAAGACACGTGAGGCCGAAAGAGCTGAAAGACGGCGCATAAGAGATGAAAAAGAGCGTGCTGAAAAAGAGCGTGCTGAAAAAGCACGTAAAACTTTAGAAGATAAAAAGAAACCTACAGATACACCAAAAAAGGTAAAAGTTGAAAAAACTATACCGGCGGATGATCCTGCTGCATCTCAAGCTGCTGCTTTAAAAGCGGAAGCTGGAGATCGTATAACCCCTAAAAGAGACGATGCGCCTAGAAAAGAAAACAAACCACAGCCACGTAATCAAAAGGGTGGGGATGATAGGCGTAGATCAGGTAAACTTACTATAAATCAAGCACTTGGTGGTGGTGGAAATAGGCAAAGATCTCTAGCATCTATAAAAAGAAAACAAGATCGCGAGCGTCGCAAGATGGCGGCTGAGAACATGGGTGAGCGCGAGAAGGTTGTACGAGACGTTCAGGTTCCAGAAGCAATTACTGTTCAAGAATTAGCAAACCGAATGGCTGAAAAAACAGCAGCCGTTGTAAAAGCATTAATGACAAATGGTATTATGGCCACACAAAATCAGACTATTGATGCAGATACAGCTGAATTAATTGTTGAAGAATTTGGACATAAAGTAGTTCGTGTTTCTGATGCTGACGTTGAAGACGCAATAAAATTGACTGAAGACAGTGTTGATGATCTAAAGCCACGTGCTCCTGTTGTTACTATAATGGGTCATGTTGATCATGGGAAAACATCCGTATTAGATGCTCTTCGCAAAACTAATGTAGTATCTGGTGAAGCTGGTGGAATAACACAACATATTGGTGCTTACCAAATAACTACTGACAATGGCACTTTATTGTCATTTTTAGATACGCCTGGCCACGCTGCATTTACATCAATGAGGGCGCGAGGAGCTCAAGTTACTGACATAGTTGTTTTAGTTGTAGCAGCAAACGATGGTGTAATGCCTCAAACAATCGAAGCGATAGCACATGCAAAAGCTGCAGATGTACCCTTAATTGTTGCCATTAATAAAATGGACCATGAGGCTGCTGATCCAATGCGTGTTCGGACTGATCTTTTACAACACTCAGTAATTGTTGAAGCTATGTCTGGTGAGGTTCAAGATGTTGAAATTTCTGCATTGAAAGGTACAGGATTAGATGAGCTATTAGAAGCTATTGCGTTACAATCAGAGTTACTCGAATTAAAGGCAAATCCAGATCGTGCTGCACATGGAGCAGTGATTGAAGCTAAATTAGATACAGGTCGTGGTCCAGTTGCTACTGTATTAGTTAAAAACGGTACGCTTCGCAAAGGAGATATTTTTGTTGTTGGTGAGCAATGGGGTAAAGTAAGAGCATTAATTAATGATCAAGGTAAAACAGTAACAGAAGCCAAACCATCTGTTCCTGTTGAGGTTTTAGGCTTAAACGGCACACCCGCCGCTGGCGATGTATTAAATGTAGTTACGTCTGAAGCTGAAGCACGTGAAATTGCAGATTATCGATTACAAGCCGCTAAGGATAAAAAAGCAACAGCAGGGTCTGCTACAACTCTTGATCAGTTAATGGCCAAAGCCAAAGCTGATCAAAATGTTTCAGTTCTTCCTATAGTAGTGAAAGCAGATGTCCAAGGATCCACAGAAGCTATAGTTCAAGCAATGGAGAAAATTGGAAATGAAGAAGTTAGGGTAAGTGTCCTCCATTCAGGTGTTGGGGCTATTACTGAGTCTGACGTAACTTTAGCTGAAGCTTCAGGTGCACCTATTATAGGGTTTAATGTTAGGGCAAACGCGCCTGCTCGAGCTTCTGCAAACCAAAAGGGTGTAGAACTAAGATACTATTCAATTATTTATGACTTAGTCGATGATATTAAGGCAGCAGCATCTGGGTTACTTTCTGCTGAAGTAAGAGAAACTTTCATTGGTTATGCAAAAATTAAAGAAGTCTTTAAAATTACTGGTGTGGGCAAAATCGGTGGCTGTGAGGTGACTGAAGGCTTAGCTCGTCGTGCAGCTGGTGTTAGATTGTTACGCGATGATGTAGTAATTCATGAAGGTAGATTAAAAACACTTAAGCGCTTTAAAGATGAAGTTAAAGACGTTCATATGGGTCAAGAATGTGGTATGGCTTTTGAAAATTATGAAGATATTCGTGTTGGAGACGTAATTGAAATCTTTGAAACTGAAGAAATTGAGCGTAAATTAGATTGATGTTGTTTTTGTTATTTTAGGTACTATGTTTTATTAAACATAGTACCTTTATGTAAACTATACTAAAATCCATATAGATAATTTTTATTACTTGATCCTAGTTCATTAATTAGAAATAATCTTCTCAACTATTATGAAAAGAATATTATTATGGAACAAAAAACATTTCCAGGTTGGCATGGAACAACTATAATAGGTGTTAAAAAGAATGGTGAGGTTGTAATTGCTGGTGATGGTCAAGTAAGTCTTGGTAATACGGTCATTAAGGGATCAGCAAGAAAAGTACGCCGAATATCTCCTGGAGGTCATGACATTATATGTGGTTTTGCAGGATCTACAGCAGACGCTTTCACACTTCTTGAGCGATTAGAAGCAAAACTAGAGGCTTCCCCTGGACAATTAGCCAAAGCATCTATTTCATTAGCTAAAGATTGGCGAATGGATAAATATCTCAGAAACCTAGAGGCAATGCTAATTGTTACTGATGGCTCTGACATATTCGTTATAACTGGTGCCGGTGACGTATTGGAGCCTGAGCATGGTATAGCCTCAATCGGTTCAGGAGGTAATTTTGCATTAGCAGCTGCTCGTGCATTGATTGATAGTGATCAAGATGCAGAAACAATAGCACGTAAGTCTTTATCTATAGCAGCAGAAATCTGTGTATATACAAATGGCAACATGACAGTAGAAAAAATATCTAAATGACAAATTTAACACCTCGTGAGATCGTATCGGAATTAGATCGTTTTATTATAGGACAAAATGATGCAAAAAGATCTGTTGCAGTTGCCCTTCGTAATAGATGGAGAAGAAACCAATTAAGTGATGATATCAGAGATGAAGTATATCCCAAAAATATACTAATGATTGGCCCAACTGGCGTCGGAAAAACAGAAATAAGTCGACGCTTAGCTAAATTGGCTAATGCACCATTTCTTAAAGTTGAAGCAACAAAATTTACAGAAGTCGGATATGTCGGTCGCGATGTAGAACAAATTGTTCGAGATCTAGTAGATAGTGCAATCGTTATGGTAAAGGAAAATAAGCGCGAAAAAGTAAATGCTGGCGCATATAGTAATGCAGAAAATCGTGTTTTAGATGCTCTATGTGGATCAGATGCAAGAGAACAAACTCGTGAAATGTTTAGGAAAAAATTACGCGATGGTTTGCTCGATGATAAAGAAATAGAACTGGACTTAGCTGATACAACCAACCCAATGGGAGGAATGGTAGATATACCAGGTCAACCAGGAATGGGGATGATGAATATCGGTGAAATATTTGGCAAGGCTATGGGTGGAAGAACCATCAAACGTAAAATCAAAATTGCAGATAGTTATAAAATTTTGATTGATGAAGAGGCTGATAAACTTGTTGACCAGGACGCCGTAACAAAAGAAGCCATAAACGCAGTTGAAACAAGTGGAATTGTTTTCCTTGATGAAATTGATAAAGTTTGTGCAAAAACCGATGCTCGTGGTGGTGATGTATCTCGTGAAGGTGTTCAACGTGATTTACTGCCATTAATTGAGGGTACAACTGTCTCTACTAAACATGGATCAGTAAAAACAGATCATATTTTATTTATTGCATCTGGAGCATTTCACATAGCAAAGCCATCGGATTTACTACCAGAACTACAGGGTCGGTTACCTATTAGAGTAGAGTTGAGGGCTCTTACTGAAAAAGATTTTGTTAGAATACTTACAGAAACAGATAACGCTTTAACACGTCAATATTCTGCACTAATGGCTACAGAAAATGTTGATGTTACCTTTACTAAAGATGGTATTGCTGCTTTAGCAAAAATAGCAGCAGAAGTTAATGAAAGTATTGAAAACATTGGTGCTCGTAGATTACATACAATAATTGAGCGGGTGTTTGAGGAACTTAGTTTTACTGCACCAGATCGATCAGGTGAAGCAATAAAAGTAAATGCAAAATTTGTTGAAAAACATTTAGGTGAATTGGCTCGTAGCAATGATTTATCAAGATATGTTCTTTAAGTTCTATCTTTGGCGTCTCAAATAAACGTAAAAAGCACCAGCTCCTCCATGTTTTGGTTGTGCTTGTGTGACCTGTAAAACCTTATTAGAAACTGAGGGACCACTTAACCATTCTGGTAGGTTCTGTCTCAAAACACCATTAATTGGCCTTTGAAATTCATCAAATCCCTTGTGCTTACCTTTTCCAGTAATAACTATAATTAATCTTTTCCCTAGGGAATAAGAGTGGTTTATAAATGTAATTAATTTTATTTTTGCTTGGTCAGCGGTTAAGCCATGTAAATCTATTGTTCCTTCAATTTCCATTTTACCTTTAACTAATTTCTTAAAGTTTTTTTTATCCATATTTGGAGAATTTATTTTGTTATCTTCATGAAAATTTGGAAGAATTATTTTTTCTTTTTTTAAAACTTTTTCACCAATTATAAACGGCTTTAGTTCTGGAGCTTTTGGAAGTGATTTACTTGATTTTTTTATCTTAAGCCCAGAAATATTTTTTTTTATCAATACTTCTGGCTTATTGCGTTTTAATTGAATGGTGATTTTCTTCCAAACCTCTAGGTCCTCTTGACTAACAGACTTAGGCGTTTTTTTAACCACTTAATTATTTCCCTAAACTATAAATACAACCTAATAAATTTTATTATTCACCCGTTGCCACTAATGTCCAGTTCGGATTATCACTTCCCATTATTCGAGCAAATGTCCAAGTGTCTTTTTGTTTTTTAATGGTGTTTTTATCACCCTCAATTACTTTATCGTTAACATCTTTTACTACTGTTGTAAGTTCAGCAACCAAGCTTAATGTAATTTCACCTTCTTTTGCGCGCCAATCATATTCAGCAGACGTTAATTTAATTTCTCTTAGCCCAATAAATGTAGCATCAATGTTTAATTGTGCTTTTTCTCGTTCAGATATAACTGCATCAAAACTATCATAAACATCATCGGCAAGAAATGGACGCAAACCATCTCTATCACCTTCTTCAAATGCTATTAATATCATTTCATATGCTTGTCCTGCACCTTGGATGAATTCAGTGACCAAGAAATTTGGCTCTGCTTTTTTCATTTGTGATAGTGCTTTGCCGGAAGAACTATCCACCAATACGTAGTCAGCTATATCTCTATCAATTTTATTGTCATTTTCATCTAAATCTTTTTTTTCTTTTTGGAATGTGGGCTTGGGTACGTTTGTAGGTTCAAATCCTGAACGTGTACCAAGTACACTTCGCAAACGTAATAGAACGAATAGCGCAATAACGCCTAAAATAACAAGTTGGATCATTGGGTTACTCATATCAAACCTCTAATATAATACTGGTAATAATTGCATTTATCACATATCTAGTTCACCCAAGGACGATAGTCCACTAGAAGACTGCGCAATTAATGAGGATACAAAAATGTTTATGCTTATAATATTTATTGCAATACCAATTATTGAAATTGCATTGTTTATACAAATTGGAGGAGCAATAGGATTATATCCCACACTAGCAATAGTACTTCTTACAGCACTGATTGGAACAACATTATTAAAATCTCAGGGTTTATCAGCGCTTGGTACATTACAAAGCTCTATCCAATTAGGCCAGAACCCAATGAAACAAATAATACATGGTGCTATGATTTTAATATCAGGTGTATTTTTACTTACTCCTGGTTTTTTTACTGATGCATTTGGAATTTTATTATTAGTTCCACAGTTTAGATCTTTTTTAATAAATTTGGGTGCAGCAAAGTTTGCAAATAAAATTAACACTTTCAACAAGGCAGAAACAAAGCCTGTGGATGAAACAAATATATATGATGCCGATTATACTGTTGTTGATGATGAAATAAAAAAATCTGACTAAATTAATCAAAACACTAATGAATGATTGTTACTTAAGACAATAATTGTTAGACGAATTTCCGATACTATACGGAGTTAAGTTATGGCTGAAAAAGAAGAAAAACAAATACCACCAAAAGCGCCAACCATGAAGTGTTTACACCAATATATTCGAGACCTATCGTTTGAAAATATTGCGGCGCAAAAAAACCTTGGGGATTCATCATCACCTGAAATAAATGTCCAAGTAAATCTTGATGCTAGAAAAGGTGATAGCGATAATTACGAGGTAATATTGAAACTCACGGTCAATGCTGATTCTAAAGAAAATAAAGTTTTTCTATTAGAGATTGATTACGCAGGTGTTTTTCACGTTGAGAATGTACCAGAAGAACAACTACATCCTTTTTTGATGATTGAGTGCCCAAGGATGCTATTTCCGTTTGTTAGACAAATAGTTAGAAATACGACTGCTGATGGCGGATATCCCCCACTTAATGTTGACCCCATTGATTTCATGGCACTTTATCGTAATGAATTACAAAGGCAGGCCGCAGAAAAAGCAACTGTAAATTAACAAACGTAACACTTTTATAAAGACTATTTATTTTTTATTCCACATAGCAGATGTGCCCAATGATTTAATAAAATCATTGTGTGCTTCTTTTTCGCTATCAGTAATTAAACTTTTTAACTTATTTGGCCTTAGTAATGTACCTGTAGAATTGTCTACATAATTATTAGAGTTTGTTTGTCCGACCAAGCTAAGAGAGAAGTCTGGCTGCCTGCCACCAACCAACTCAAGATAAACTTCAGCTAATATTTCACTATCCAATAAAGCGCCATGTTTTTGACGTCCAGAGTTATCTATATTAAACCGGCGACACAGCGCGTCGAGTGAATTTTGTGCGCCAGGAAATTTTTTTCTTGCTATTTCAAGTGTATCTAACGATTGATTTAATGGAACTTCAGGTAAACCTACTTTTTTTAATTCGGCGTTTATAAACTTCATATCAAATTTTGCATTGTGTGCAATTAGTGTTGCATCACCAACGAAATCTATAAATTCAGATGCAATATCCCTAAAGGTAGGAAAATCTTTTAGAAAACTTATAGAAAGCCCGTGTACCTCAAATGCACCTGCTGGCATATCTCTTTCTGGGTTAACATATTGATGATAAACACGGCCTGTAGGTAAATGTTGATTTAACTCAACAGCACCAATTTCTACAATCCTGTCACCCGCTAGTGGGTCAAATCCCGTTGTTTCAGTATCCCAAACAATTTCACGCATATTAGATGCTACCTATTAATTTTTTGATTAAATTTTGAACTTCAAACTGTACGTGAGCGATAGATTTTGTTTCAATTATATAGTCCGCCTTTTCTTTCTTTTCATGGTCAGGCATTTGTCGCTCTGAAATCATATTAAATATTTTTTCATTCATACCACTACGAGACATAACCCTTTTTCGCTGGTTTTCTTGATCTGTAGTGACCACCAATACAGCATCAAGCCAATCATTGGCGTTTGTTTCAAATAAAAGAGGTATATCTACGACAGCTAATTTTTGCTTTGATTTGTTGCATGCCTCGATGAACGCTAATCGGTGTTCTCTTATTGCTGGATGGACAATATTTTCGATCTCAGAAAATAAAGAGTTATTTTTTTGGAGTTTATTACTTAATAGGTTTCTATCAACCCCGGCACTAGATACACACTCTGGAAATATTTCAAATATTTTTTCAATTGTTTCCGAGTCGCTTGTGTATAACTCATGTACGGCAGCATCTGCATCCCATACTGCTATTGATAGATCCCGAAATATTTCGGCTGTAGTGGTTTTACCCATACCAATGGAACCCGTTAATCCTAAAATAAATGTTTTCTTCATAATTCTAATAAAACTCTATCTCTTAACGCACTATCAACTTTTGGTTCGACACCAAACCACCCCTTAAATCCAGGGACAGCTTGATGTAATAGCATTCCAAGCCCATCAACTGTTTTACAACCAATTCTATTAGCATCTTCTAAGAGAGGTGTTTTTAACGGATTGTAAACAATATCTGTTACCAATGTGTTTGAGCTCAACGTTGATAAATCAATTTCAAGGTTGCTTGATCCCACCATCCCAAGAGTGGTTGTATTTACCAAAGTATTAATTCCAGATATATGTTTGTTTATATTTTCCCAATTAATAACTAAAACTTTTTCACCAAATATATTGGATAATTTTTTTGCTCTTTCATATGTTCTATTGGTAAGAATAACTTTTGGTGCCCCTTCATTCAAAAGCGAATATACTATCGACCTAGACGCACCTCCAGCACCCAGAACTACTGCAGGACCTAGGTCAGCTTTCCAATCTGGTGCTAACTGGGTTAGATTATTAAGAAAACCTATTCCATCTGTGTTATCAGCATAAATTTTACCTTTTTTAAATATAAGTGTATTTGCCGCACCGATTTTTTTTGCTCTTTCTGTGGGGTTTGATGAAATCTCTAACGCCATTTCTTTATGTGGCACAGTAATATTTAGACCAGCATATCCATCATTCATTAAGCGTTTAATTCCAAGCTTAAAGTTTTCAGGGCTTAGGCTAATTTTTTTATATGATCCATTAATATTATATTTATCAAGCCAATAATTATGTATTATTGGAGATTTACTTTGTTCAATTGGCCACCCAACAACACCAGCTTTAATCATGACTTTAATATCTCACGGGTACGTAAAAAATTTAATACTTCTAATAATGGAAAACCTAATATTGTAAAATAATCACCCTGTATTCTATTAAATAATCCAATACCTTTATCTTCTAATAAATAACAACCAACAGAAGATAAAATGTTTTCATTTGAAGTGCTTATATATTCGTCTAAATAATTATCGGAAAAATCTCTCATGAATAATTGTGCCCTTGATACCGTTCTCCAAACAGGTTTATTATTTTCATATATTACTGCTGCTGATAATAATTGGTGCGATTTACCTTTTAAGAGATTCAAAGTTTTTTTTGCTTCGTCGAAAGTGCGTGCTTTTGACAATATAACATTATTACATACCAAGATTTGATCACTACCAATTACTATATCATTTGGAAAATTATTTGCTACTCTTAATGCTTTGTATTCAGCTAATGTATCTACAATTTCGTTAGGTTTAGCCCCCTCACTTTGAAGTGAGTTTTTAATTGCACCCTCGTCAATTCTTGCTGCTACACATTTAAAATCAACACCTGCTTGTTGCAATAAATTTTTACGTGCTGAAGATTCTGATGCTAATATAATTTTTTGTTTCACAATACGCCTATAATGTTTTTATAATTACTTGTTAACTATTTGTGGATAATATGTGTTTAAATATTGGTTACTAACACATCTTTAATTCATTAAATAAACAATTAACACTCTTCAGAAAATTCTAACATCTTATTACCTATGGATAAGAATATTTAATTTTATTTATTTCTGTGGATAAACTTTCCTTCTATTTTTATTATAAACTATTAATATTTTATTCACATTTTTAATAAAATGATATCAATCATTTAGAGACTTATCCCTTATTTGTGGATAAGTTTTTATACATTTATTATTTATTATTTATTGTGAGTATCTACGAGGATATAATTTAATCCCCACTTTCCACAAACTATACTACAAACATCTATTCTTTCTTAAAATATATATTATAGTAATTATAAATTAATTTATTAATGGAATTATATAATGGATATATTAAATGCGTTTTATCCTTGGACAAAAGTAATACATCTAATTGCTGTAATTTCATGGATGGCAGGACTTTTATATTTACCCAGATTATTCGTTTATCATGTAGAAACAAACTCTGATTATTTAAATGCAGAAAAAACCATTGTGAAATGGGAATATTTATTACTGAAGCGAATAATGAATCCTGCAATGATTACAACTTGGGTGTTTGGTGTTTTACTACTTTTAACACCAAACATAATTGATTGGTCAGCTGGTTGGATTTGGATAAAACTTATTTCAGTATTTCTAATGAGTGGTTTTCATGGTTTTTTATCTAAACAACAAAAGTTATTAGAAAAAGGTACCTACAAATACTCAGGTAAACAATACCGTTACCTAAATGAAGTACCTACTATTCTAATGATATTAATAATAATAATGGTTGTTGTAAGACCTTTTTAAATTTGACAATTTAGTGTAGTTGAAATATTAAATATTTAAACAATCTAGTGACCCACACTATTATAGATTGCAGCCAAAAAATTATTAAAATCAAACACCTAAATATTTAGGTACCCATTTGTGGTTAAAATCATGGAAACAGAAAAAGTAAATTTATCAGAATTAAAAGAAAAGACAGCCGCTGATTTATTAAAAATTGCTGAAATTTTAGAAATTGAAAATGCATCAACCATGCGTAAAGGCGAAATGATGTTCGCTATTCTAAAAGAAAAATCTGAAGAAGGAGCTGAAGTTTCTGGAGATGGAGTTATGGAAGTGATGTCTGATGGGTTTGGTTTTTTAAGATCACCACAGGCAAATTATTTACCAGGTCCAGAAGATATATATGTATCACCACAAATGATAAGAAAACATTCACTGAGAACAGGTGATACAGTTGAGGGGTGGATTTCTCAACCGGAAGAAGGTGAGCGTTACTTTGCAATGACAAAGGTAACACAAATAAACTTTTCCGATCCAGAAGCATCAAAACATAAGGTACATTTTGATAATTTAACACCTTTGTATCCCAATGACCGTCTTAAAATGGAAATAGAAGACCCAACAATTAAAGATAAAACAGCAAGACTTATTGATCTAGTATCGCCGATAGGAAAAGGACAAAGATCTTTAATAGTCGCACCCCCAAGAACAGGTAAGACCGTTATATTACAAAATATAGCAAAATCATTAGAAGCTAATCACCCTGAGTGTTTTCTTATAGTTTTATTAATTGATGAAAGACCTGAAGAGGTTACGGATATGCAGAGGTCAGTTAAAGGAGAGGTAATATCTTCTACTTTTGATGAACCTGCAACACGCCACGTTGCTGTATCAGAAATGGCTATTGAGAAAGCCAAACGGCTTGTAGAGCACGGTCGTGATGTAGTTATATTACTTGACTCCATTACACGATTAGGAAGAGCGTTTAACACTGTTGTACCCTCTTCTGGCAAGGTTCTTACAGGTGGTGTTGATGCCAATGCCTTACAGCGTCCAAAACGCTTTTTTGGTGCCGCAAGAAATATTGAAGAAGGCGGTTCATTAACAATAATAGCAACTGCTTTAATAGAAACTGGATCAAGAATGGATGAAGTTATCTTTGAAGAATTTAAAGGAACGGGTAATTCAGAAGTTGTGCTAGATCGCAAGGTAGCTGATAAGCGTGTATTCCCGGCGATTGACATACTTAAATCCGGTACAAGAAAAGAAGAATTATTGGTAGATCCAACAGACTTAGCAAAAACATTTGTTTTGCGCAGAATTTTAAATCCTATGGGTACGACAGATGCAGTAGAATTTTTACTTGGGAAATTAAAAGCGACAAAGTCAAATTCTGAATTCTTCGACTCTATGAATACATAAATTTTATTATAAACCAAAGGGTTATAAATGAATGACATTATCTTTGCCCTTGCCAGCGCAAAGGGAAGGGCTGGTGTTTCTGTTATAAGGGTGTCTGGAAAAAATTCTATTTTTTCTATCGAAAAGCTTTTGAAAAATACACTACCTGTGGATAATAAATGCTTAAGAAAAATTTATGATGCCGACGACAATATTATTGATGAAGTCTTAATATTAACCTTTAAGGAAAAAGCAAGCTTTACAGGTGATGAAACAGTTGAAATACATTGTCATGGCAGTACAGCGGTTGTCACATATATATTACAAACATTGAGTAACATTAAAAACTTTCGCATTGCAGATCCAGGTGAATTTACAAGAAGGGCCCTTGAAAACGGGAATTTAGATTTAACACAAGTTGAGGGCCTTGCAGATCTAATAGAATCAGAAACAGAAGCACAGCGTCGTCTAGCAATAAGATCTATGGATGGCGCCTTGTCCTCTAAGGTGCAAGAGTGGAGAAAAGATCTAATACGGGCAGTAAGTCTTATTGAGGCTACAATTGATTTCGCTGATGAGGATATACCAACTGATGTTACCCCAGAAGTCTTAGGTTTAATCAATAAGACCCAAGCTGACATAAAATCTGAAATAAAAGGTTCTTTTGCTGCAGAAAGAATAAGAGAGGGTTTTGAGATAGCAATAGTTGGTCCACCAAACATAGGTAAGTCAACCCTTCTTAATGCTCTGGCGGGTAGAGATGCAGCAATTACATCTGATATGGCAGGAACAACCCGAGATGTTATAGAAGTAAAAATGGATATAAGTGGTTTTGCTGTAACCTTATTGGATACAGCAGGAATAAGAGAAACTACTGATAAGATTGAGAAAATTGGCGTTGATAGAGCAAAGCTAAGAGCAAAAAATGCAGACCTTAGACTATTTATTACCCACAGTGGAGAGCCTAACGATCTTAAACTAAACCCAGAAGAAAATGATATTGTGGTAATTGGAAAATCAGACTTGTTAAATAAACCAGATATATTAGCTATATCTGGAAAATCAGGTGAAGGATTAGATTCTTTATTAGAAGAGATATCCGATAGGTTAAGCCGCCTGTCTATAGGCGCTCAAACCGCCACGAGGGAAAGACATAGAATATCTATGATAAAAGCACAAAGATTTTTGGATTCTGGAAAATTACTTATTGAAGATAACTTAGAGCTCTCAGAGCTTGCATCTTCTGAATTTCACCAAGGAATACAAACCCTAAGCTCATTAATTGGGTCTGTAGGTGTTGAAGACTTACTTGATGAAATATTCTCAAGTTTTTGTTTGGGCAAGTAGTAATATATAAGTTTGACGTTTGTTAATTCAGCTCTTCCACTTAATAGGTGGTTTGAACTATAAGGGAAACTAATGTTTATTCTTTGTGGGTGTTTCACGTGAAACAATATGATGTAATTGTAATAGGTGGTGGTCATGCGGGTGCAGATGCAGCACATGCAGCTTGGAGGGTGGGAGCAAAAACGGCCCTTATCACACATAAATTTAGTACTATTGGAGAAATGTCATGTAATCCTGCCATCGGTGGTTTAGGAAAAGGGCATTTGGTACGCGAGATTGATGCTCTTGATGGATTAATGGGGCGCATTGCTGATAAGGCTGGTATACAATTTCGGCTGTTAAATAGAAAAAAGGGCCCTGCTGTGCAGGGTCCAAGAACTCAAGCTGATAGAGCTCTATATAGATCTGCAATGCAGAACGAATTTATTGGTCTTGATGGGTTGGATATTATTGAATCTGAAGTATCCGACTTAATGATGAAAAAAGAAAAAGTCACCGGTGTAATCTTGTCTGATAAAACTGAAGTACAAGCTCGTACTGTTGTTTTAACAACAGGTACATTTCTTAGGGGTATTATACACATAGGGAACGTAAGTCGACCAGGTGGGCGCATGGGTGACAAACCAGCGATACCGCTGGCTAGGAGATTAGACAATTTTGGATTACCGCTTGGGCGCTTGAAAACAGGAACACCCCCTCGCTTGGATTCAAGAACAATTAATTGGAGTGTCCTAGAAACACAAGCGGCCGATGAAAACCCAACACTATTTTCATTTCTTTCACAGAAAAAAGATATACCACGCCAGATAGAGTGTGGGATTACACACACAAACCCCACAACACACGCTATAATACAAGAAAACTTATCTAAATCAGCAATGTATGGTGGCCATATAGATGGGGTTGGGCCTAGATATTGCCCATCAATAGAGGATAAGATTGTAAGATTCTCAGAGAAAGACAGCCACCAAGTGTTTCTAGAGCCAGAGGGATTAAATGATCATACAATTTATCCAAACGGAATTTCTACCAGTTTACCCGAAGACATTCAAAGCCAATACGTTCACTCAATGCTTGGGTTGGAAAATGTAAAGATTTTGCAACCAGGATATGCAATTGAGTATGATTACGTGGATCCCAGGGCTTTAAAACATTCACTAGAGCTCAAAGATGTAAAGGGGCTTTATCTTGCTGGTCAAATAAATGGTACTACAGGATATGAAGAAGCGGCCGCCCAAGGGTTAGTTGCAGGGTTAAATGCTGCGAGGGCAGCACATGATAAGGCCCCTATCGTTTTTGACAGGGCTCAGGCATATATAGGTGTCATGATAGATGACCTGGTAACTCGAGGCGTTAGTGAGCCCTATAGAATGTTTACTAGCCGAGCAGAATTCCGTCTTTCTTTAAGGGCAGATAATGCGGACCAAAGATTGACTGGTATTGGCATTAAATGTGGACTTGTAGGCGAAAAAAGACAAAATATATTTAATAAAAAAATACACGCACTAGACAAAGCAAAAGCTCTATTGAGCTCTTATTCTATAACACCAACTCAAGCAAAAAAAGCAGGTATTTCTATAAAACAAGATGGAATACGCCGATCTGCAATGGAGTTACTTTCTTTCAAAGATGTAGATTTTAATAAATTAGAGCATATATGGCCAGGTTTTCCAGATTTTAATCAAGAGGTTAGAGATCAGTTAGAAAAAGATGCTATTTATATTAACTATATAGAACGACAGTCTGCTGCGGTAAATGCTATGAGAAAAGACGAAAAACTATCAATACCAGAAAATTTGAATTATAGTGATATTTCTGGTCTTTCAAACGAACTAAAGCAAAAACTTATACATTCACGACCAGCATCTTTGGCACAAGCAAGTAGAATTGAGGGGATGACCCCGGCAGGATTAGCATTAATACTAACATCTATAAGAAGATATGATGCAAAGAAAACTGCATGAATGATACAATCTCAAAGTATGATTTAATGAGTGTTTGCACTGTTTCACGTGAAACAATCGATCGGTTAGAGGTTTATGCAGGATTGCTTGAGAAGTGGAATTCAACCATTAACTTAGTGTCAAAAAATACAATAAATCAAATGTGGAAAAGGCACTTTTTAGATTCAGCACAGCTATGGCCACATATACCTAGTGAGACAAAAACTCTAGTAGACATTGGCTCAGGGGCAGGTTTTGCTGGGTTAGTTCTGGCTATTATAGGCATGGAAAAATCCCCTAATATGAAATTTACTCTCATTGAAAGTGATTCAAGAAAGTGTGCATTTATGAGAAATGTTTCACGTGAAATAAATCTTGACGTACAAATAATAACAAAAAGAATAGAAGAAGTAACAGATATAAAAGCGGATGTGATCACGGCCCGCGCGCTTGCAACAGTTTCACAGCTGTTAGAGTATAGTAAAAATATACTTAAAGATAATGGAGTTTGTTTGTTTTTAAAGGGAAATGCATGTTGTGATGAACTAAAGATAGCCAAAGAATCGTGGGTATTTTTATCTAGTCAATCTCAAAGCATTACACATGTGACGGGATGTGTGTTAAGATTAACGGAGATTAAATATGCCAGCTAAACTCAAAAGAATAGTATCAATAGCTAATCAAAAGGGCGGTGTGGGAAAAACAACAACTGCTGTAAATATGGCGGCTGCAATTTCTAGAAGAGGCCACAAGGTGCTTATTGTAGACTTAGATCCACAAGGAAATGCATCTACAGGCCTTGGTGTATCGCCAGAGAATAGAGAGTTTACCGCATATGATATATTAGTTGATGGTATAGATATTACTAAAGCAATAGTTGAAACAGATGTTAAAAATTTATCTATAATTACATCAAATGTAGATTTAAGTTCGGCTGATGCTGAGCTTATGAATGACAAGGGACGCCTTTTAAGATTAAGAAGTTCTTTAAATGAAATTAAAGGGTTTGATTATATTTTTATAGATTGTCCACCATCACTAAATTTACTGACAATTAATGCTTTTGCAGCTAGTGATTCTGTTTTGGTCCCGCTGCAATCTGAATTTTATGCTCTTGAGGGACTATCTCAATTAATTCTTACAGTTAGAGAGGTGCGAGAAGCGCTAGGTACAGAACTATTTATTGATGGCGTGGTTTTAACCATGTTTGATAGAAGAGTTAAGCTTGCACAACAAGTTGAAATAGATGTTCGTGAAAACTTAAAAAATTTAGTATATAAGACAATAATACCTCGAACTGTTCGGCTATCTGAAGCGCCCTCTTATGGTGAAACTATTTTAGAATATGATGCTTCAGGCCGTGGTGCAGAAGCATATTTAGCATTAGGGGCTGAATTTTTAAAACGTGATAAAGTAAAACAAAAATAATTTTAGTTATTGGAAAAAGAAATGATTAAGAGAAAAGATCGTAAGGGACTTGGTCGCGGATTATCTGCCTTGATGGCCGATATTGATCAGAGCCCTAAAGAAATTCCAGGTAAAACTTCAGGTATTTCAAGTAACATGCTTCCTATCGAAAAAATTATAGCAAACCCCGATCAACCTCGTCAGGACTTCAATAAAGAAGATTTAGAAGATCTGGCAAAATCAATTGCATCACGAGGAATAATACAGCCTATAATTGTTCGCATTTCAAAAGAAAATAATGAACTTTATCAGATAGTTGCTGGTGAGCGTAGGTGGAGAGCGGCCCAACGTGCACAGTTACATGAAGTACCAGTAGTAGTTCGTGATTTTACAGATGAAGAGTTATTAGAGGTCGCCATCATTGAAAACGTACAGCGTTCTAATTTAAACCCCGTTGAGGAAGCGCTTGGATATCAGGCGCTCATTGATAATTTTAATTATACCCAAGAGCAGGTAGCATCTGGATTAGGAAAAAGTAGAAGCTACATAGCAAATTTATTAAGATTGTTAAATTTGCCTGAAAAGGTGCAGAAATACGTACGAAAGGGTGTGCTTTCAGCGGGTCATGCAAGAACATTGGTTGGGAACAAACAAGCACTTGCCTTAGCAAACATAATGATTGAAGAAAACATGTCCGTAAGAGAAGCAGAAATATATGTAAAACAAAGACTTAATAGGAAAAATATAAATAAACATTCAAATAAAAAAGATTCTGATACACGCGCACTTGAAGCAGATTTATCTGCAAACACTAAAATGAAAGTGACGATTGACCATAAAGGAACTCCAGGAAGTGGGAAGATTACTATTTCATATAAAAATTTAGATGAATTAGATCAAATATGCTCTATGCTGATGGACGGCTCCAAATAAATATTAACACACAGACTAATACAAATATTTGTGTTGAAACAATTAACCAGCTTAAACCAAGATATATTGGTATAATAAGAGCAATCAGCATACATACTGTAGCTAATTGTTTAGATTTATCACTTATTGAACCACTATTTTGCCAGTTATGAATTGGTGGTCCATATTTGGGGTGATTCAATAACCATTTGTGTATTTTTTCTGATGAGCGAGCAAAACAAAATGCAGCTAACAACAAAAATGGAACAGTTGGTAATAAAGGTAAAATTATACCAATAATTGCCAAAATAAGGGCTGTAAAACCGAAAATTAACCACACCATTCTCATAATTAAAAACCAGTCTTTATTTACACTAATAGATTTTTTATTACCGTATTCAATATAATTTTACCACGTATTGTGGCTATTAAATTATTATTTACCACCTCCACTAAACCATTTTCTATATTTTTATCAATGAGTTGGTTATTTAAAGGTATACCGCATATTTTTTCATATCTTTTCATATTAACACCTTCCGCTAACCGTAAAGACATCATTAAATATTCAGATGCTTGGTCATCAGGACTAATAATCTCATCGTCCATAGTTGAAGTTCCCTGAAGCTCTACTCCTCTTAGCCAATCTTCTGGGTGTTTAGTTGTAGTAGTAGCAATTCTATTGCCGCCCTCAGTTATTCTGCCATGTGCTCCAGGACCTACTCCTATATAATCTCCATAGCGCCAATAAATTAAATTATGCTGGGATTCAGCACCTTTTATAGAATGGTTAGATATCTCATATGCAGGCATTTCGTGTTGCAGGGTAAGTTCTTGTGTAACATCATACATGTCAGCGGCCAAACCATCATTTGGCATTCCTTTTAAATTTCCACGTTCATATAAGTCACCAAATCTAGTACCAGCTTCAATTGTAAGTTGATATAAAGATAGATGATCTACCGCCATGGAGCTTGCCTCTTTTAGTTCTAGTTTCCAATCAGATATTGATTGTCCCTGACGTGCATAAATTAAATCAAAACTAACTCTTTCAAAATTATCCTTGGCTATATCGAATGCTTTACGAGCTTCTTTTACATTATGCATACGACCTAAAGCTTTTAGGTCATTATCACGAAGTGATTGAATACCCATTGATACACGCGTTATACCGGCTTTGTTAAAATCAGAAAACTTTTGTGCTTCTACTGACGTAGGGTTTGCCTCTAAAGTTATTTCTAAGTTTGAGTCTAACTCCCACAGACTTGAAATTTCTTTAATGATTCCAGCGACCGTTTCTGGCTCCATCAAGCTAGGGGTTCCACCACCGAAAAATATAGTATTTACAGTTCTACCCTGGGTACGTATTGCATTATTTTTCAACTCAAAACGTATTGCTGACAACCACCTGCTTTGATCAACCGATTTACGGACATGCGAGTTAAAATCACAATATGGACATTTTGCAGCACAAAAGGGCCAGTGTATATAAATACCAAAGCCACCATTTTGCCAGTCAACTATCAATTTTTTAATGCTGTAATTTCAATTTCAACTAACATCTCCGGCTTCATTAAGTTTGCAATAATCATAGTAGCAGCAGGTCGAATATCACCCATGTATTTTTTTAGAATGGGCGCTATCTCATCAACTAAATCTGAATTTGTAAGAGTATACTGTACTCTGACAGTATCAGATAATGAAAAACCACCTTCTTTAAGAGAAGATTGAATTGTCTCAAAGCAATTAGTTGCTTGTTGAGCAATATTATTGGGCATGTCCATTGTTTTATAATTGTACCCCGTGACACCAGATACAAATGCCCAATCTCCCTTAATTAATGCTCGACTATAGCCTAGTTTTTCTTCAAATGATGAGCCGCTTGAAATATATTTGACCATTAATTTTTATTCCTTTTGGAAGACTTTTATTAATTTATTAAATGCATCAGCTCTATGGCTTATTAAATGTTTATCCTTTGGCTGCATTTCTCCAAATGTTTGATTCATTCCGTCAGCAATAAACATTGGATCATATCCAAACCCATTATCACCTCTTGGTGGCCATGCTATCTCACCGTGAATACTACCTTCAAATATTTCATCATGCCCATCAGGCCATGCTAAACACAATGTACAACAGAATTTTGCCTTGCATGGTTTTTCTGCATATTGGACTTTATTCCATACTTTTTCCATCGCTAGAGAAAAATTTCTGCCATTTGCTGTTTCTGCCCAATCAGCACTGTACACACCTGGAGCCCCATCTAGAATTTTTACTGAAAAACCACTATCATCAGACAAAGCAGGTTTATTTGAATTTTTTGCGGCAAAATGCGCCTTTATTCGTGCATTGCCTGCATAAGTGTTTTCAGTTTCTTCAGGCTCGGTTAAACCTAATTCATTTGCCGATATTACAGTTATACCAAATGGTTTTAATAAAAGTGTTATTTCTTTGAGTTTACCTTTGTTATGGCTTGCTAAAACAATTTGGTTTTCAGTGAGTTTACGCATTAAGATACAGCGGCCTTTTGTGCTAATATTAATTCTGAAACACCCTTTTCAGCTAAATCCATAAGGCTGTTAAATTCGTTACGATCAAATGTTGCACCCTCTGCAGAGCCCTGTATTTCAATTAGTCCATTTGTTCCTGTCATAACAAAGTTTGCGTCTGTACCAGCTTCGCTGTCTTCAGCATAATCTAAATCTAAAATAGGTTGACCACCATATATACCACATGAAACAGCAGCAACGTGTTCCATGATTGGATCTTCTTTAATGTCACCTGATTTAATTAAAGCGTTTACCGCTAATCTTAGAGCAATCCATCCACCAGTTATGGATGCACATCTAGTACCGCCATCTGCCTGTATCACATCACAATCTACAGTAATTTGTCTTTCTCCTAATGATAAACGATCAACCCCAGCTCGAAGAGATCTGCCAATGAGTCTTTGTATTTCTTGTGTTCTGCCTGATTGTTTGCCTGAAGCTGCTTCTCGTCGGTTTCTTGAGCCCGTAGATCTTGGTAGCATCCCATACTCTGCTGTAATCCATCCCATCCCTGTGTTTCTAAGCCATGGAGGCGTTCTATCTTCAACACTTGCTGTGCATAAAACATGAGTGTCCCCACATTTAATTAAACATGATCCTTCTGCATGTTTGGTAAAGCCTACTTCAACTTCAATTGGACGCATTGCGTCGATAGTTCTGCCAGATGGGCGCATTATAATTCTCCTATTATATAGAGTGTTGATACAAGTAATGGTCATTAGGCGCAAACCAAGATTGACCTAGTGCAGAAAGGTTTTTAATATAAAATTGACCAAATGAAATGGCACACGTGAAAGAATCCAATCAACATTCGATCGATGATCTTAATGGACGTAGTAAAGAGGTCTTTCGGCTTCTAGTTGAGTCGTATCTTAATACTGGAGATCCAGTAGGATCACGCACATTAACGCGTAGTTTAAGTGAAAGTGTATCAGCGGCAACTATAAGAAATGTCATGAATGATCTTGAATTTCTTGGTTTACTTAATGCACCGCATGTTTCAGCTGGGCGAATACCTACAGAAAGTGGCTTAAGGCTTTTTGTTGATGGTTTATTAGAAGTTGGTGATATAAATACTCAAGAGAGAAAAGAAATTGATGCTTCTCTTGATAACCCAGATGATATGTCTTCTGTTTTGAATAAAGCTGGCACAATGCTATCTGGTCTCACTCAAGGTGCTAGTGTCGTAATGGCTCCAAAATCAGAAGCACCAATCAAACATATTGAATTTGTTTCTTTAGCCCCTGATAGAGCATTAGTGGTTTTGGTTACGGAAGATGGTAATGTTGAGAATCGTATGTTTAACCCACCCCTAGGGCAAACACCGTCGTCGATGAGAGAAGCTGCAAATTTTTTGAATTCAATTGTTTCTGGTCATACTATTAGTGATTTGCGGAGTGTTGTTGAAAGGCATGTTGAAAGACATCAGCGGGACTTAGATCAACTATCTCAACAAATGATAAAAGATGGTATAGCTGTTTGGGCTAAAGATCAGGAAACTGAAGCTAGATTAATTGTACGTGGGCGATCAAATTTATTAGATGACGGACAAACAGATGAAGATATGGAGCGCATCAAATCACTATTTGACGATTTAGAGCAAAAAAAAGATATAAGTCAGTTTTTAGACCTTGCAGAACAAGGAGAAGGTGTGAAAATATTTATTGGTTCAGAAAATAAATTGTTTTCACTTTCGGGGTCGTCATTAGTTGTTTCTCCGTATATGAATGCTGATCGCAAGGTAATTGGTGCGGTAGGAGTTATTGGACCAAAAAGATTAAATTATGGGCGTGTTGTGCCCATTGTAGATTACACAGCTCAATTAATTGGGCGCATACTAAGGACTTAAATTAATGTTAGACGACGAAAAACCAAAAGTATCCCTTTCTGAACCAGATGTGCCGATGGAAGAAGAAGAATTGGTAAATATTGAAGATTTAACAGAGCTAGAAATAGAAGATTCAGTTAATGAAGAATCAAACGAGATAAGTGAAGAAGATGAGCTTCGTGCAGAAAACGCTGAACTCAACGATCGCTTAATGAGGGCTTTGGCTGAAGCGGAAAATCAAAGAAAACGTGGAGAACGAGACCGTAGAGATGCAGAAGTTTATGGTGGCCGTAAGTTAGCGCGAGATTTGCTATCTGTTTATGATAACATGAAG
Source organism: Rhodobacteraceae bacterium Water-Bin34 (assembly GCA_900197625.1). Lineage (GTDB taxonomy): Bacteria > Pseudomonadota > Alphaproteobacteria > Rhodobacterales > Rhodobacteraceae > Amylibacter. The sequence goes on from FZLS01000009.1 coordinate 45,353, forward strand.
CGTGCTTTAGAAATGGCAACGGAAGAACAAAGAGAAGCAAATAAAAGCTTATTTGAAGGTATAGACCTTACTCAAAGAGAATTAATTAACACATTTGCAAAACACAATATTATTCCTATTGCACCAGAAGTGGGTGATAAGTTTAATCCTGAGCTGCATCAAGCAATGTTTGAAGCACCGATGCCAACTGTAAAGGCAGGGCATATTTTACAGCTTTTAGATGAAGGCTTTATGATATCAGATCGTCTTTTAAGGCCAGCAAATGTAGGTGTGTCATCTGGTGGATAAAATCTTATTATACGGTAGCGATTAATTTTTGCTACTGACCATTTATTATTTCATAGAGGATTTTAACTTATATATAAGGTTTAAAGCATCTTTGGGCGTTAATTCGTCAGGATGAATGTCTTTTAGTTCTTTTTCTACTAATGATAAATGTTTAGGTTTTATAAAGCTATTTGGTTTAGAATTAAAAAGTGGTAATTCATCAATGAGTGCACTCGTTTTTCCACCTTGATCAGCATGTTCTAATTTTTCTAAAACTTCTTTAGCTCTATTGATGACTGTTTCTGGAATACCAGCTAACCTTGCAACCTGTACACCATAGCTACGGTCTGCTGCTCCTTTTTTAACTTCGTGGAGAAATATAATATCGCCTTCCCACTCTCGAACGCTAACGGTAGCGTTCATCAAGCCTTTTAAGTTTTTAGTTAAACCAGTGAGTTCATGATAATGAGTAGCAAATAATGCTCTACAATTATTAATGTTATGTAGGTTTTCTAAAGTGGCCCAAGCGATTGATAAGCCATCATAAGTAGCAGTACCTCTGCCAATTTCATCTAAAATTACTAATGCATTTTCACCGGCTTGATTTAAGATTGCTGCCGTCTCAACCATTTCAACCATGAAAGTAGATCGCCCTCTAGCTAAATCATCGGATGCCCCTACTCTTGAAAATAGTTGATTTACTATACCAATCTCGACATATTCTGCAGGAACAAAACTTCCTATCTGTGCCATAAGTGCAATTATAGCATTTTGACGAAGAAAAGTTGATTTGCCAGCCATATTTGGCCCAGTTAACAACCAAATTGGTTTATCCCCGTCATCACCAGCAGATAAGTCACAATTGTTTGCTATAAAAACCCCAGAAGCATCTTTTTGCAACGCAGCTTCGACAACAGGATGCCTACCAGAAACTATTTTAAATTTGCGAGATTTGTCTAATTTTGGTCTGCACCAATTTTCTGATACTGCTATATCTGCAAGTGCAATAATAAGATCTATTTCTGCAAGAGCTTTTGCAGCGTTTAGAACTTTTTCTGAGTATCGTAATATTTTTGATTTAGTTTGATCAAATATTTCTAATTCAAGAGAAAGAGCTCTTCCACCTGCATTTAATATTTTTGTTTCTAACTCTGATAAATCAACGGTTGTGAATCTTATTGCATTAGCAGTTGTTTGACGATGAATAAACATAGATGAGAATTCATCACTAAGCATTTTTTTTGCGTGAGTTGTTGGGGTTTCGATGAAGTAACCTAAGACATTATTATGTTTAATTTTAAGAGAAGTTATTCCTGTAACAGATATAAAATTAGCCTGCATCGAAGAAATTACTTTTCGACCATCGTCACGCAATTTTTTAATTTCATCTAAATCTTTATTAAATCCTGAACGTACAAAGCCTCCATCCCGCGCAAGTAAGGGTGCATCATCACCAAAAACATCATCTAATAAATTAATGATCTCGCCATTACCGGTTAAATTTTCTTTTGCATTATTTATTAAGTCAGAATTTATATCTATTATACCCAAGGACAATTCTTGACCTTTTCTAAGACTATTTCTAATGGCAATAAAGTCTCTTGGGCCCCCTCTATCTAAAGATAGACGAGAAAAAGCACGTTCAATGTCAGACGTTTGACGCAATATATTTTGGATTTCTAATCTTAGTGCATTATTTGATGTATAAGACTCAATTGCATCTAATCGTGGATTTATAATATTTAAACATGTTGATGGGCCACTAAGTCTTTTTTCTAATAACCGTGCACCTGGTCCTGTAACAGTCCGGTCTATGACATCTAGCAGTGACCCCTTTTTCGAACCAGATAATGTTTGAGTTAATTCCAAATTGCGTCGTGTTGAAGCATCTATTTGCATAAATTTTTCTAAATTTTCTTTTATTGGAGCCTTCAGCGCAGGTAGTTTACCTTTTTGAGTGATTTCAAGATAATCAATGATGGCACCTAATGCAGATATTTCAGCGCGGACAAAGTTTCCAAATCCATCAAGGGATTTTACTTTAAAAAAATTACACAATCTTTTGTTATTTGAGCTACTATCGAAGCTTGCGGGTGATAAGGGTGTAAGTGTCGTTCCAAATTCATTTGTTTGATCAATAAATGTATCATAATTAGTATCTGAGATTAATACTTCAGCTGGATTAAGCTGAGATAACATTGGCCCAAAGGAAACCTGTGGACAGCTCTGAACATGAAAATCTCCTGTAGAAACATCAACCCAAGCAAATGCTGAATCATCTCTTAAAACAGAAAAAGAACATAAATAATTATTCTCTCTTGCAGATAAAAGACTATCTTCTGTAAGGGTTCCTGATGTTACTAAGCGGACAACGCCGCGTTTAACAACGGATTTTGAGCCTCTAGCTTTTGCTTCAGCTGGGGTTTCTAATTGCTCACAAACAGCAACACGGAAACCTTTGCGTATTAAAGTTAACAAATAATTTTCTGAAGAATGATGGGGTACCCCACACATTGGAATGTCATTACCTAAATGCTTGCCTCTTTTTGTGAGTGAAATATCTAAAGCTGCAGCTGCGGCTATAGCATCATCAAAAAACAATTCATAAAAATCACCCATTCTATAAAAAAGTAAAGCATCTGGATAATCAGATTTTATTTCCAAGAATTGAGCCATCATTGGCGTTATTGACGATTTCGACACTTATAAAAATCCTTCTTTACTAGAAGAACGATAACCATCTCAGATAGGCAGTAAAAGTAAAAACGACAAATGTATTGCAGAATATATTTTTATTTATTATTTTTTATTTTACCAAAAAAATAAACAAAAGAAAATAAATTGGAAGTATCGTTATCGTATTTAACAACATGGTTAACAATTTTAGCTACAATGGTAATGGCAATAACTGCTGCAATTCAAGGAGTTCGCCAAAACTTTGATCCATTTGGGGTTGTTGTTTTAGCAATAGTAACATCGGTTGGTGGTGGTAGTTTGCGTGATTTATTAATTGGATCTACTCCTGTATTTTGGCTCGTTGATATGACTTATATTGCAACAGTAGTGCCAACTGCATTAATCACATACATTATGGTAAATGCTTATGGCCAAAGGGGCGGTAAAAGACTCGCTTTTTTGCAATACCTTGATGCTATTGGCCTTGCTTTATTTACGCTCGTTGGAGTGCAAAGCGCATTGATGGCAAATTTACCAAGCCTAAGTGTAATTGTGCTAGGTTGTGTAACAGGTGTTGCTGGGGGTATGTTTCGCGATATGTTGTGTGGTTTACAGCCCGCAATACTTAAGCAAGATTTATACGCCACAATATCCTTAATTGGTGGTTTGATATATCTTGTATTGATTGAATACACAGATGAAACTCTAAGTCTTGTAGTGTCTTTTCTGTGTATGCTAACTTTTAGATCAATAATTGTTTACAATAATAGATTAAAAGAAAATTAACCCCAATGTTACATTAGGGTTAATATTTAAACTTTCCAAAATGATTTAACTTTACCAAAAAAGTTCTTAGACTCTGGATTACTATCTGCTGATAACTCTTCGAACTCTTTTAATAATTCTTTTTGTTTAGCAGATAGATTTACAGGTGTTTCAACAGCTATTTCTAAATATAAATCACCTTTGCCACTACCCCTTAGTGCTGGCATACCCTTACCCTTTAATCTCATTTGTTTGCCGGCTTGCGCACCCATTGGTACTTTTACTCGAGATGTGTTTCCATCTATATTTGGTACATCAATTTCACCACCTAAAGCAGCAGTGGCCATCGAAACTGGAACACGTAGAAATAAGTTATTACCTTCTCGTTCAAATAATTCATGATCATCAATATCAATAAATATATAAAGGTCTCCAGTAGGCCCACCACGTTGTCCAGCTTCACCTTCACCAGAAAGCCTTATTCTAGTACCTCGTTCAACACCAGCAGGTATATTTACTGATAATGATCTTTCGCGTTGTGTAGCTCCTGATCCGTTACAAATATTACATGGGTTTGTAATTGTTTCACCACGACCTGAACATGTTGGGCACGTGCGCTCTACTGTAAAAAACCCTTGCTGAGCTCTTACTTTTCCCATTCCAGAACAAGTTGGACATCTTGTTGGTTCTGAACCTGCTGCTGCGCCTGACCCAGAGCAGCCATCACAAGAAACAGAAGAATTCACAGATACGGTTTCTTGTTTGCCGTTATATGCATCACTTAATGAAACTTTTAAATTATAGCGTAAATCTGAACCTCGTGTGGCCCCAGGTGGCCCACCACGTTGACCACCACCAAAATTTCCAAATAAATCATCAAATACATCTGAAAAAGCAGAGTTAAAGTCTCCTCCTCCACCAAATGGATTTCGGCCACCACCTCCACCCATTCCGCCTTCAAACGCTGCGTGCCCATATTGGTCATATGCAGCTTTTTTATCTGCATCTTTTAAGACATCATATGCTTCGTTTGCTTCTTTAAACTTACTCTCTGCCGTTGGATCATCTTGGTTACGGTCTGGATGCAGTTCCATAGCTTTCTTGCGAAAGCCTTTTTTAATTTCAGACTCAGAGGCGCCTTTAGATAACCCCAGAGTTTCATAATAATCGCGTTTTGACATTGGTATCTCCTGCTTAAAGCGGATTAGCCCCGCATAAATGCGGGGCTAAAATTAGATAGACTAAAAGTATAATTACTAATGGTCGTCTTTACCTAAGTCTTCGAAATCAGCATCAACAATATCTTCATCAACACCACGTGGCTCTCCAGCGTCATCATCACCCATACCTTCTGGAGCTTCTGGAGCTTCAGTTTGAGCTTTGTATATAGCTTCACCAAGCTTCATGGAAGCTTCGGTTAAATCTTGAGCCCTTGAATTGATCTTTGATGCATCATCTGATTCTAAGCTTTCTGTTAAGTTAGCCATAGCCATCTCAATAACTTCAATTGTTGTTGGATCAACTTTATCACCATGCTCTTCAACAGATTTCTCAGTGCTATGAAGTAAGCTTTCAGCACTATTTTTGGCTTCGACTAACTCTTTGCGCTCTTTATCTGACTCTGCATTTTCTTCCGCATCTTTAACCATTTGCTCGATATCATCATCACTTAAACCACCAGATGCTTGAATTGTGATTTTTTGCTCTTTGTTCGTTCCTTTGTCTTTGGCAGAGACTGATACGATACCATTAGCATCGATATCAAAAGCTACTTCAATTTGTGGCAAACCACGTGGAGCTGGAGGAATATCTTCTAAGTTGAATTGGCCTAAAACTTTATTATCTGCTGCCATTTCACGCTCACCTTGGAAAACACGAATAGTAACAGCATTCTGATTATCTTCAGCTGTTGAGAACACTTGAGATTTTTTTGTAGGTATTGTGGTGTTACGATCTATAAGTCTTGTGAAGACACCACCAAGTGTCTCAATTCCCAACGATAAAGGTGTAACATCTAGAAGAACAACATCCTTAATATCGCCCTGCAAAACTCCTGCTTGAATTGCAGCACCAAGCGCTACAACCTCATCAGGGTTAACACCTTTATGTGGCTCTTTTCCAAAAAACTCTGTAACTGCTTCGATGACTTTTGGCATTCTTGTCATGCCGCCAACTAAAACGATTTCATCTATATCTGATTTTGATAGCCCTGCGTCTTTTAGTGCAGATGCACATGGCTTTAATGAGCGTTTAATTAAATCAGCAACTAAGCTTTCTAATTTTGCACGTGTTAATTTTAATACCAAGTGTAGTGGTTGACCGCCATTAGGATCCATTGAAATAAATGGTTGATTTATTTCAGTTTGAGCTGAAGAAGACAGTTCAATTTTAGCTTTTTCTGCAGCTTCTTTTAAGCGCTGTAGAGCCATTTTATCTTTAGTTAAATCAATTCCATTTTCTTTTTTAAACTCATCAGCTAAATATTCAACAATCCGCATGTCGAAATCTTCACCACCAAGAGCAGTATCACCGTTTGTTGATTTTACTTCAAACAACCCATCATCTATTTCCATAACTGATACATCAAATGTACCGCCACCAAGGTCATAAACAGCAATAGTCTTTCCACCCTCTTTGTCTAAACCATAAGCAAGTGCTGCAGCAGTTGGTTCGTTAATAATTCTTAAAACGTTTAACCCTGCAATTTTACCCGCATCTTTTGTTGCTTGGCGTTGTGCGTCATTAAAGTAAGCTGGTACAGTAATCACCGCTTCACTTACAGTTTCGCCCAGGTATCCTTCAGCTGTTTCTTTCATTTTTTGCAAGATAAAAGCTGAAATTTGAGAAGGTGAGTATTTTTCACCTTCAACTTGAACCCATGCAGCTCCATTACCACCGTCAACAACGTTAAATGGTAGGTGTTTCATTTCTTTCTTGATTTGAGGGTCGTTAATTGACCTACCAATTAGGCGCTTTACAGCAAATAATGTATTTTCAGGATTTGTTACTGCTTGGCGTTTTGCTGCTTGTCCAACCAATTTTTCATCATTTTTAAAAGCTACAAGTGATGGTGTTGTTCTAGCACCTTCCGCATTTTCTACGATCTTTGGTTGAGAACCATCCATGATGGCAACGCAGGAGTTCGTTGTTCCTAAATCAATTCCAATGACTTTAGCCATAATTTTCTTCCTTCTGTGGCGATGTTAGAGCTAAGCCCATAAGGCGCTTAACTACGATCCCATATCCGCCCATGCGAATACTAGTTCGGCTATATATATATGTATTTAGCAGCCTGCAAGAGCGAGTTATAACTATTTACATAGTCTTTTGCTTTGCTAATTTGTAAATATGACAAATTTTGAAACACCTAATTTAGTTATTCGAGGATTTAAGATCTTTAAAGAAAGATTGGATCTTAATATCCAAAATGACCTAATTTCTGATTTGAGAGAAATTGTAAAAGTAGCACCTTTATTTTCACCTCATGTGCCAGGCGGCAATAAAATGTCGGTTAAAATGACTTCAGCTGGCAAGTATGGTTGGTTTTCAGACAGCAAAGGTTACAGGTATGTTAGTCGCCAGAAAAATGGAAATAATTGGCCCCAAATACCTAATTCTATAATGGAAATATGGCAAAAGTTTGTTTCATTAGAAAGAAACCCAGATTGTTGTCTTATAAACTACTACTCAAAAGATGCTAAAATGGGCATGCACCAAGACAATGATGAAGCTGATTTTGATTGGCCTGTTTTGTCCATATCTCTGGGAGATGATGCATTATTTCGGATCGGAAATGTTGAAAAAGGCGGCAAAACTGATTCTTTGTGGTTAAATTCTGGTGACATTATTGTGATGGGTGATGAAGCTAGGCTCAAGTATCACGGCATTGATAGAATAAGATCAGGAACATCCAATTTATTAAAAAACGGTGGACGTATTAATCTGACATTAAGGGTTGTGGATTAATAAGAATAATAAAACTTAATTGCTAGTATATTTAAATTTTATTTTGATTTATTAAATTAAAACTAATGCACTAATTTTAAGGTAGTGACTATGGATAACGATGAAATTTGTTATGTTTTTAGAAGGCTTGCTATCGAAGCTGGTTTAAAAATTATGAATATTTATGATCAAAATAATTTTGAAATAAATATTAAAAGTGATGACAGCCCTGTAACAATAGCTGATGAAGCAGCTGATAAAATTATATATCAAGGATTACAAGAGGCCTTTCCTACAGTGCCAATCGTTACCGAAGAACAGGCAAATACTCACACTGAAAAGTCTAATACATTTTTTATAGTTGATCCACTCGATGGTACCAAAGAATTTATTCATAGAAGAGGGGATTTTACTGTAAACATAGCGTATGTTGAGAACGGTATACCAGTTATGGGCATTGTTTATGCCCCAGCTAAAAAACGTTTATTTTATACGGACAAAAACTTTAGATCAATTGAAGAAATTGGCCCTCATAAAGTAGATGAGCTTGGAGACTTAAAGCATATTAAGGTATCTAAACCCAACCTTAATCAACTTATTGTTGTAGCCTCAAAATCTCACAGAGATAAGGCTTTGGAAGATTATATCGCAAAGTATAATGTCTCAGATAGTCGTGCGGCTGGCTCATCATTGAAGTTTTGCTTAATAGCTGTTGGTGAAGCAGACCTTTATCCAAGAGTAGGACGAACCATGGAGTGGGATACGGCAGCTGGGCACGCCATATTACGGTGTGCGGGCGGCATTGTCGTTCGATATGATAATCACGAACCATTAATGTATGGAAAACCATATTTTGAAAATCCATTTTTTATTGCCTGCACACCGGGAATAAATTTACAGAAGGCTTAATTATGAAAGTTTTAATTGTTGTACCTGCTCGATACGAGTCATCAAGGTTTCCTGGTAAGCCACTTATAGAATTAACAGGTGCTGACGGGAAAACTAAATCTTTAATACAAAGAAGTTGGGAGGCTGCGAAATCTGTTGAAAATGTAGATGTTATAGTTGCTACAGATGATTATAGAATAGAAAAAGCAGCAAGAGATTTTGGCGCAGAAGTTGTGATGACTTCCTCAAATTGTGCAAATGGAACAGAGCGGTGTGCTGAAGCCATTTCAAATATAAAAAATGTATATGATCTGATTGTTAACCTGCAAGGAGACGCCCCACTAAGTCCTGCTTGGTTTGTTGATGATTTAATAGATAGTTTTAAAACTAATAAAAAAGCTGATATGGCAACACCTGTATTAAAGTGTGACGAAGAAACTATAAGGGCTTTAAAAAAAGACCGTTCACAAGGGCTTGTTGGCGGTACAACTGCTGTGTTTGATAAAAATAACAAAGCATTATACTTTTCAAAAGAAGTTACACCTTATTCAAACAATAAAAATACTGAAATCTTCCATCACGTAGGTATTTATGCATATAAACCAAAAGCCCTGAAAGAATATATTAATTGGCCGACAGGCCCTCTTGAAGAAGCAGAAGGCTTAGAACAATTACGGTTTTTAGAAAACGGTGGTTACATCAATTGTGTAGAAGTTGATGGCAGAGGGCGTGATTTTTGGGAGGTCAATAACCCCAGCGATGTTCCAAAAGTAAACTCTATGCTGCAAAAACTTGGCATTTCATAGTTTAAATTTTTTAAGCTGCTTGAATAGTATCTAACTGTGTAAGTAGTGCATACAGCGTTGAAGCATCTGTGTTAGAGCGTAATTTTGCACATGTGCTTTCTGATCTAAATGTTCTAGACACTAACGCAAGTGCTTTGAGATGCTCAGCACCCTCTTTTTCTGGCGCAAGTATTGTAAAGATTAAATCCACAGGCTCGCGATCCATTGAGTCAAAGTCAACGGGCTTCTCTAAGCGTGTGAAAAAGCCATAAACGCGATCTAGTCCACTAAAACGAGCGTGAGGAATAGCCACGCCTCTTCCTACGCCAGTTGATCCAAGCCTTTCGCGCTCTGTTAGTGCGGATAAAACTTCTTGTGAATTTAATCCATAAACAGATGAAGCCTGTTCAGAAATTTCTTGTAATAAGCGTTTCTTACAGCTCGTATGAGATGAAAACCGAACCGCATCAGCATTCATTATATCTCTAAGATCCATTTCACTATCCCTAGTATTTGTGACCCCTATTTCATATTTAGAGGATCAATCCAACCAATATTTCCGTCTTTGCGTTTATAGACAACATTTAGCCTATTATGACTTTCATTTTTAAAAATAAGAACAGCTTCATCAGCTAATTCCATTTGCATAACCGCTTCACCTACGGAAAGTTCTTTAATTCCTGTTTCCATTTCTGCGATAATAATAGGTGTTAAAGTTTCAGCTTCTGTATCAACATCATTATCGCGTTCTGCGGCGATGATATACGACGAAGCCTCGAAGGATTCAATGGGTGTTGTACGAAGATTTGCATGCTCTTTTAAGCGACGCTTATAGCGCCTTAATTGTGTTTCTACACGTTTGGCAGATTTGTCAAAACTTGCATAAATGTCATGTTCTTTCGCTTTAGAATTTACCGTTATGCCAGTTGACAGGTGTATGGCTGTCTCACAAACAAATTCATGAGATTCTTTTGAAAATGTAATGAGCGCATCAGTGGGTCTTTCAGCATATTTATTAAGGATATCAGAAACTTCCATTTCAACATGTGTTTGTAAACTTTCACCAATATCAATTTGTTTCCCACTAATCTTATAACGCATATTATCTCCTTTTTTTGAACTTTATAAAAATAAATATTAATTACCTAAGACGCTTTTCTTGGGTATTATAAAATTTATTAATTGTGTGCATATAATAAGATTAATACGATAAATTAATTCAAACAATCTTGTTTATTAAAATAATTTAAGCATAATAGCGCAACAAAATAATTTTTTAGAACAAATGATTCGAAAAGAATCATACTCTAAAATCATCCCCTAAATATACTCTTCTAACATCATTATTCTCTATTACTTGTTCAGGAGTTCCACTCATTAAAACTTTTCCATCATGAAGGATATATGCACGATCTATTATCTCTAGAGTTTCTCGAACATTATGATCAGTAATGAGTACGCCAATTTCTTTTTCTTTTAACTGAGCAACTAGATATCGAATATCCCCAACTGCGATAGGATCTACCCCTGCAAAAGGCTCGTCTAATAAAATGTATTTAGGATTGGCAGCTAAACAACGCGCTATTTCAACGCGCCTGCGCTCTCCACCAGATAAAGAAATTGCAGGAGATTTTCTAATATGCGTAATTGAAAATTCATTTAACAATTCTTCGACACGTTGTTTTGAATCTGATTTATTTTTTGTCCAAAGTTCTGATACGGCAGATATGTTTTTCTCAACATTTAATCCACGAAAAATACTTGCTTCTTGAGGTAGGTAACCAAGGCCTAACTGTGCCCTTCGGTACATAGGTAGATTTGTTGCATCAAATCCATCGACGGTAACCATACCTTTGTCAGGACTAACAAGGCCTGCAATAGAATAAAAACATGTAGTTTTCCCTGCTCCATTTGGGCCTAATAATGCAACAACTTCCCCTTTATGAAGCTCAAGATCTACATCATATAATATAGTTTTATTTTTATAAGCCTTACCGATTCCTTGAACTATTAAGCCATCAGTATTTATCTTTTTTTGGGACATGGTATCAATTAGGAGCTAATGTAGTTTTTACGTTTCCAGTTAAACTTGCAATATTTTCTAAAATATTCATATCTAAATAGTTTCCAGAAATTGTACTTTTTCCTTGAACTAACAGGACATTCCCAGACATCTTTAATAATCCAGTGTCAATTTTGTAAATTGCACTTTCTGCTTCAGCAACATCTTCGCCATTTGTAAATATAACTTTTCCCGTTGCTTCTATGGACGTAACTTTGCCTGTTTCTTGATCATAGCTTACTACAATTTTATCTGCACTTAAGCGAAGTGATCCTTGTCCAACGTAAGCAGTTCCTTCAAATATTGCCGAGTTTGAAGATTGATTAATTGAAAGTGAGTTTGCAGTAATCTCTACTGGTAAATTGATATCATGACTTTCACCGCTTAAAGACAATGATGCACTTTGGGCAAAGACTTTAGACGTTAGTACCATCAGGCCTAAAGCAAATATTAATAAATAATTTTTCATAGTGCTACATTGCTCATTTAATTGTCGAAGGCAAGTATATCAGCGTAACACCATTAGAAAACCTTAAATTTCCATTTAACTGAGATGTCTTTGTATTGATATGTTTTGATAATTCCATAGAGCCTGCACTAATTTTCCCGGATGGGCCAGTGGCTTCAACTAAACCTGGAGCGATTAAACTCCCTAGTTTAAGATTGAGTTGAATTTTTTCACTGGATGCTTTGTAGCCGTTTGTCATATTAATAAAAACACTTCCATTGAGTTGAGCAGATTGTTTGATAAAATTTATGGAGCCTTTTTTTGAATTTATTTTAAATCCAACACCACGCAAGGCATCAAACTCTAAACTTGGATTGATCAAGTCAATTTTTTCAGGAGAAGGTGAATCTGGCATAGCTTCAAGTGCTTTTAAAATAAATGAATCACCAAAGTTTGTTAAACCAGAAAATTGAGGATTAGTAATTTTTTGATCTGTAGTTAAATCAAATGTATCATTATCAATTGATATATTTCCTGACCTTAAAGCGTCTTCTTTTCCAAAAATAAAAATACTAGAAAACAGAATAATTGCTAATATAGGCATTATATATTTAGCCCACTTAATAAATACTGAATATGATTTAATATAATTATGCATCAAGAATGAGAAAAAATATCATGTTCTGACCAGCCCGCTAGGTCAAGCGTTGCTCGCGTCGGAAGAAAATTAAAACAAGCTTCAGCCATTTCCACCCTATTTTCTCGTTCTAAATTCACATTCAATTTATCCATTAAGTTGTGAAGATATAAAACATCGCTCGCTGCATATTCTATTTGAGCCTTACTTAGCTCAGGTGCGCCCCAATCAGAAGATTGTTGTTGTTTTGATATATCAACTGATAACATTTCACGAAGTAAGTTTTTTAAGCCATGCTTGTCTGTGTATGTTCTGACTAATTTTGATGCAATTTTTGTGCAATAAATTGGTGATGTATCAATTTTAAAGTGATGTTTGAGTATAGCGATATCGAAGCGAGCAAAATGAAAAAGCTTAATTTTATTTTGGTCTGATAAAATTTTACATATATTTGGCGATTTATTTGCATTTTGTTCTATTTGAACAATATGAGCATGACCATCTCCAGAGGAGAATTGAATTACACACAATCTATCGCGTATTGGATTTAAGCCCATAGTCTCTGTATCAACAGCAACAACAGGCCCAAGTTCTAAATTGGTGGGTAAATCGTTCTTATAAGTAAAATTTGTCATATTAATTATTATAGTATTTGTAAGTAAAAGGGGAAAGTGGTTTTAAATTATAAAGCCTATAAATATTATCTCTAATATAGTTCTATAATGGGATAGTTTTATATACTATAAGTAGTTATAAAATGTCGAAAAACACTACTTTTAGTGTCTGAAATGCAATAAAATAAATAAATAAGTATATTTTTTAGTCTGCGGTATTTTACTAAGTAACTGAAAAAAAACAATATTTTTAATTTTATGTGATTTTTTTTCATTTTTTTCTTGAAACATTCACTAATTTCTTGAAACATTTGAGTTACGAGTAACAAAAATTGAGTAGAAATATAAAAAATTTAGTTTGTTGAAACAGTATAATAAAAAACTATTTCAACATTAATTATACTAAATAGTGGAGGATTACATGACGACTTTAACTAAAAAAGGCTTTAAAACAGCCTTAGCAGCGATGGTGGCGGGTATTTTACCAGCATCAGCACATGCTGCAACACTTGCGCCTAACGATTATGTTGGAATTTCATTCTGGCTAATCTCTATGGCGCTTATAGCTGCGACAGCATTTTTCTTTATCGAAACTACAAGAGTTGAGGGAAAATGGAAAACGTCTCTAACAGTATCTGGTTTGGTAACGTTGGTAGCAGCAGTACATTACTTCTACATGCGCGATGTATGGGTATCAACAGGTGAGTCACCAACAGTATACCGCTATATTGATTGGTTAATTACTGTTCCATTATTGATGGTAGAGTTTTATTTAATTTTACGCGCAATTACTAACGTATCGCAAGGTATCTTCTGGCGCTTAATGATTGGTACAGTGGTAATGCTCGTAGGTGGGTATGCTGGTGAGATTGGTTATATCAGTGCAACTTTAGGATTCATTATCGGTATGCTTGGTTGGGCTTACATCTTGTATGAAATCTTTGCAGGTGAAGCTAGTAAAGTTGCTGCAGATGAGGCCCCGGCTTCTGTTCAATCAGCTTTCTCAACAATGCGTTGGATTGTGACGATTGGTTGGGCAATTTATCCTTTAGGATATTTTATGGGTTATATGAACGGCGCTGTTAGCGACGAAGCATTGAATATAATTTATAACTTTGCTGATGTTTGGAACAAAATTGCGTTCGGTGTGATCATTTGGAACGTGGCTGTAACAGAGTCAGAATCAAAATAAATTAAAAAAATGTGGGAGTAACTTAATTTAGTTACTCCCACATATCACTTATTATTTTTTTATAAATTTATTAATTAGGAGGCAGCCCAATGGACAAGCTATCAGCGTTTTCCTCGGAGGCTTTCAATTTTAAGGGTTTAGTTGCCCAAAACGAATTTCCAAACGCTAATCATGTTCATGATTTAATTCTTAATAGATTAGAAAATGTCGATGCATCACTCTCGGAAGCTGCATTTTACCACTTTGAAACACCAGGTAAAATGCTCAGAGCTAAAATGGCAATCCAAAGTGCGTCATTAGCAGAAATTGATACTTCAATATCTTTGTTATGGGCTGCTGCAGTAGAAGTATTACATAACGCTTCATTGATTCATGATGATATATGTGATGGTGATAAACAACGCCGTGGTCGATCTTCTATATGGGTAAAGTTTGGGCAAGATACTGCATTAACGCTTGGTGACTGGCTAATTGCATTATCATTTGAACTGGCCTCAGAAGCTGCTGAAATGTCAAACACACCAAGATTGGTTGGAATTTTAGCTAGGCACATGGCTACTACTACGGCTGGTCAAGCAATGGAATTTAGATGGGACAGCACCCAGAGTTGGGATGTTTATCTTAAAATTGCAGCAGATAAAACGGCACCACTATTAACAGCTCCTATTCACGGAGTAACGTTAATGAGTGGGACTAGCGGTTTGGGATTTGCCATCTCAGGATACTTCTGTGATCTGGGTAAAGCTTACCAAATTGCAAATGATATTTTAAATTTTAAAGGTACAGATGGGGCGAAATTAATAGCAGGCGATTTAGCTCGCCGAGCACCAAATGCAGTCACCGTATCTTTTGTAGAATCTTTAAATTCTGATGATTATAATGAGTTCATAACATGGTATAATAATTCTGATAATAAAGACTTAGAACTTTGGAGAGATAAAGTACTTTCATCAAAAGCAATTGAAACAGCTTCAGTAAGAATGTTAAAAATTCTTAATGCTGCAGAACGTAATATCAATACACTGCCGAGTTCGGCATTAGAAGCTGTTGTTCCAGTTCATACAATAATAAAGCGTGTTTGTGCGCTCTCTGCATAAAAAACCACTCTATAAATTATATGATTATTTTCATAACATTTAAAAATATTTGGAAATTACAAGTTGATAAAAGATAATAAAAAAATTCTTGTTATTGGAGCAGGGTTTGGTGGCATTGCATCTGCGCTTCGAATGCGTGCTCGCGGATATGATGTAACTCTTGTTGATAGATTAAGCTCAATAGGAGGACGCGCTCAGGTGTTTAATCGTGGAGGCTTTAAACATGATGCTGGCCCCACTGTGATTACAGCACCTTTTTTATTTGATGAACTATTTGAACTTTTTGATGAAAAGCGAGAAGATTATATAGAGTTTAGAGCTTTAGATCCGTGGTATAGATTTTACTTTCATACTGGGGAACAATTTGATTATAGACCATCAATTGAAGACACAAATGAGGAGATCGCGAGGTTCTCTGAAAAAGATGTAAAAGGTTATAGTCGTTTATTAAAGGCGTCAAAATCTATTTATGATATTGGTTTTGAAAAATTATCAGATAAGCCTTTTACAAAGTTTTGGGATATGATGGCTCAAATACCCAGTTTGATAAAATTGCAAAGTTATTTGTCTGTATCGGGTATAGTGAACAAATATATTAAACACCCACTTTTAAGGCAGGCTTTTTCAATTCACCCTCTATTGGTAGGTGGAAACCCATTTAGCACTACTTCAATTTATGCACTCATACATTATTTGGAGCGTAGGTGGGGTGTCTTTTTTACAATGGGTGGAACTGGTAAATTAGTTCAATCACT
>FZLS01000184.1 GCA_900197625.1 Rhodobacteraceae bacterium Water-Bin34
TATCAAACATACGGCGCACAAAACGGCTTAGTGTCGATGACAAACATCAGAAATACACTAGCTGATCAATTGGCAGTTGCAGGAATACGAAATGCTGACAGGTACTTTGCGCCAATTACTGAAGAAATTGAAATGCAAATGTTACAGCAACAGCAGGCGGCTCAAGAGGCACAAGGTCAAGCGCAAGATCCAAACGCCGCGTTCTTGCAGGCAGAGCAAATGAAAGTGCAAGCTAAGATGCAGGCAGATGCCGCCAAGTTGCAAATGGATATGATGAAAAATGCTCAGGCTGACGATTTAAAACGTGACCAGATGGCGCAAGATTTACTTGTAGACGCCGCCAAGATTTATGGTGAATATGGTACAAAAGTTGACGTCGCCAGAGTAAAAGCCGAGCAAGATAAAAATCGCATGATTGGTGGCATTGCACAAGGGAATATGTCATAATGGCGCAAGTGATTAGATTAGAAGCTGAGGAAGCCAAGCGTTTAAAAAACGATACAGCTTTCCAAAAGTTTGTAGAGAATGTTCGTGAAGATCAAATGAAGATTTTTGCGGAGAGTAGTGCATCAGACGTCGATGTGCGTGAGGAAGCTCATTCAATAGTGAGAGCTTTAAACCAGATTGAAGTATGTCTTGACGCCCATATATCGGCAGAGACACTCTTAAATCGCAAACAAAGAAAGTAGCACCGATGGAATCGACTACACTTGAACAGGCTGTAGAAAGCATAATTGAAAATCCAGAAGCGCAAGCTGAGGAACAAAATTTAGACGAAGTTGAAGGGCAGGAAGTCAGTGATGACGAAGCTGTTATTGAAGCCGAGGGTTTAGATGACACTGAAGAGCTATCCAGTGAGGATGATGGCGAAATCGACTACGAAGAACCAGAGGCGGAAGATGCCGAGCCAGACCAAGAAATGCTTTACACTGTCAAGATTGATGGTGTTGAAGAAAAATGGACACTGGAAGAGCTAAAACGTGATGCTTCGGGGCAGAAGGCGATTAACAACAGGTTTCAAGAAATTGCGAAAATACGAAAAGAATTTGAGCAAAAAGAAGCTGAAGTAGCAAAGCAAATACAATCTTCTTTAGATTTAGCTGACAGGTTACAAAAGAATGGTATGACACCACCTACGCAACCAAACTCAGAAGATTATTCTGACGATCCCATTGGATATATGCAGGCTAAAATTCTGTTCGATGAAGCGAAGAGTGAATATGATCAAACTATGTATCAGGTTCAAGTGCAACGGCAACAACAGGAACTACAACAACAGCAAGCTCAGGCGCAAGCGGAACAAACGTATTTGCAAGAGCAGGCCGCAATACTTATAGAACGTATTCCAGAAATAGCAGATCCAGAGAAAGGCGATGCAATTAAGAAAGCATTATCTGACACTGGTGTAGCTTATGGATTTTCCGAACAAGAAATGTCTATGGTAGTAGATGCCAGATACATTGATGCATTAAATGATGCTAGGAAATGGCGGAACTTAGTTTCTAAACGTAAGGCCACGCAATCAAAGGGCGGTAAGGCACGTCCAGTAGTTAAGGCTGGCACTAAAAAGCAAAAATCTAGCGGTGTAGAAGTGGCGCGAAATAAGGCGCAACAGCGTCTTGCAAAAACAGGCTCAATCGAAGATGCGATTAGTCTGATGTTAAACAATGATTAACATTAAGTTAGTCTTCTAAGTCTCTGAAAGGACACAAAAATGGCACAAGCGGCGAATACTTTTGACAGTTACGATGCAGTGGGCATCAAGGAGCAGTTGAGTGATATTATTACTTCCATTGCTCCGGAAGAAACACCCTTTTACACCAAGTGTAAAAAAACAACGGCTAGGAATACTCTAGTTGAATGGCAGACAGATGCACTTCGTGCAAGCGCTGGCAACTCGCACATTGAAGGCGATGTAACTACCGCTGAAGCGAGATCTGCAACCACAAGACTTGGAAATTATACAAACATTTTCAAAAATGCCGTTGTGGTTCCTGACACAGATGAGGGCTTAGATAAAGCCGGCCGGAACTCAGAAATTGCGTACCAAGTTTTAAAGGTCGCAAAGGAGCAGAAGCTCGATATAGAAAAGGCTTTATTCGCCAATAATGCGCGTGTAGCTGGTAATTCTACCACTGCCAGAGAGCTTGCTGGTCTACCAGCATGGATGCTTACAAACGTAAATTTTGTATCTGCATCTTCTGGCGCAAACCCAACTGGTGATGGTACAGATGCACGTACTGACAGTGGCGCTCCAACTGCTTTCACGCAAGCTAAATTTGACGACGTTATGCAGTCAATTTGGGAAGAAGGCGGAAAGCCAGACACAGTTTACTTGTCTGCGTTCCAAATGAACAAAGCGTTAGCATTCACTGGTAACAACAACCAGCGTAGTGCAGTACAAGCTGGCGACGAGCGTGTTATAAAAAGTTTAGCCGTGTACGTAACTCCTTGGGGATCGGTAGAATTTTTGCCTAGCCGGGAAAATAGATCACGCGATGTATTCATTACTCAGGACAATATGTTTGAGGTTGCGGTACTTCGTGGAACTAAAAATGTTGCGTTGGCGAAAACCGGTGACGCAAGCGTCCGGCAAGTTGTGACAGAACTAACGCTCTGCGTTAAAAATGAGAAATCATCTGGTATGATTGCTGATAACACAACATCATAATCTAACAATTTGGGGCGGCTCTGGTCGCCCCTTTATCTATTAATGGGAGAAACAAATGAAAAAAGTTAAAGTTAATTCAATCAAGTTAAATTGCAGTAAAGGTCGTATTGAAAAAGGCGAGATTACAACTTTACCTGATGATGAAGTTGCAAAGATTGTAAAATTAAGGCCACACGTAATTACTATTTTGGATAGTGTTGAGGAAAAGCCAAAAAAGGTTGCTAAAAAATCAATCTTAAAACGCGCAAGAAATTCTAATGGAACATTAAAAGCTGATGATCCAAGTACCCCTAATATTAACGAGGCATGGGAAAAGAAATAATGGCTAAACCAAGAGCAGGCAAAGCAAGAGTAAAAGTAGTTAATGGAAGAAAAATTAGCTACGGACAAGCTGGCCTAGCAAGCGATGGTAAGCCGAGAGTTAGAGCTGGCACAAAAAAGGGCGACGCCTATTGTGCTAGATCTGCTGGTCAAAAGAAACGATCACCTAAAGCGGCTAAAAATCCAAATAGCCCATTAAATTTATCACGTAAGCGCTGGAAGTGCGTTGGCAAGAAATCTAAGAGAGCATAAAATGTCTGGTTTATCAAATAAAATTAATGAAAATATGTACGTTGATGATGACAAGTTAATTATCAAAAGAACGCACAATGCAAATCAAATGCTTGAAGATGCGGCTCACGCACGTGAAGTTACTGATAATAGCTTTGGCACAGATTATAAGCACGTTGGTAATGTTGATATGGCACTGCTTGGCGTATGGTTAAAAGAAGCTGGCGTTGAGTGGACTGATACACATGCAGTTAAAGAAGTGCTAAAGAAAAAATTAATGAGTAATGAATTTAAGTCATTGCGTGTTTGGGAAGGTGCGTACTGATGGAAATGGCAGACCTATGGAGTGGCACGCTCACATTCGCATTGGCGTTTGTGGGTTTTGTTTTACGCGGATATGTTCTAGAGTTGAATAGATTACAAATTCTGTTGAACAGAACGCGAGAGGAATATGTGACCAAAGCTGATAACAGTGTGTCAATGAATAGATTGTTTAGCAGATTAGACGCAATAGACGCTAAGATGGATCGCATATTAGAACGGAAGTAAAATGCTACGTTTTTTTATAACAAGTTTTTTCATCATTTTTGGCAGTTTTGTTTATGCTGAAGATGACACAATAAATACGAATACCAATATCAATTCCAGTGGGTCTATGGATACAACTATACAAAGCCCACCACCATCTGCAATCTCACCACA
>FZLS01000098.1 GCA_900197625.1 Rhodobacteraceae bacterium Water-Bin34
TGGTAAATGTGCAGCACCAAGCTTTGAGGCATCAAAGGTAATTATCTGCAACTCTGATGGTGAATAAATATTTTTCAAATACTCTAATTGTCCAAGCGATGAAGCTATAAACGGTACATTGCATACCGCGTCTAATTCATTTTGAAATGGCGAAAGAAAACCACATGAAGTTGTAACTAAATCTCCTGTTGCTTTGTCTATAGCATCATAAAAAGGATCCAAATCAATTTGATTAGGATTGGCATTAACAACCTGTTCTACAGTAGCATTTGGTACACGTATAATTTCTAGTTCACACTTGTATGTATCTACTGAGCCAACATCTCCTGGAATTCGTGGAAAGTGAGTGTCAAGTTGTAGGAGAGTAATACGGTTCAAATGACTACTTTATTGCTAATTTCGAGATCGAATATTTTCAGGTAACCAAGTTGCAAGCTCTGGGAATATTACTAATATGACAACCATCAACAACATCAAGCCAACCATTGGTATAGCAGTTTTTGCTATATAGCCAATCTCATGTTTCGTCATCCCTTGAAGAACAAACAGGTTAAACCCAATAGGCGGTGTAACTTGTGCTGTTTCAATAACCACAACAAGGAATATACCAAACCAAATCACATCAATGCCAGCTGCGCGGATCATTGGCTCTACGATAGCCATGGTGAGAACAACAGATGATAACCCATCCATAAACATGCCCAAAATTAAGTAGAACACTGTCAGCACGGCAATCAATGCAATAGGTGATAGATTATAGCCTTCAATGAGTTCCGCCATTGCACGTGGCAATCCAGTGAACCCCATTGAGAGAGACAAAAATGCTGCCCCCATCAAGATCAATGCAATCATGGCAGATGTCCGAGTGGCACCCATCAAACTCGTTGAGAATGTTTTCCAGTTTAATGACCCTTGGAAAGCGGATAGCGTAAGTGCACCAACGACTCCAACTGCAGCAGCCTCTGTTGCAGTTGCGTAGCCTGTATACATTGAGCCAATAACTACAAAAACCAATCCCATTACAGGCAACAAAAACATACTTTCTTTCATCATCTGCCCGAAGGACATTGTAGGTTCTGGAGTTGGGCGTGGACCTTTTGTTGTAAAATGCCAGAAGACGATATAGGCCATAAACAAGCCTGACAAAACCAGACCAGGGAATATACCCGCCATAAAGAGTTTAGTAATACTTTCGTTGATGGATACACCATAAACAATCAAGGTAAGAGATGGTGGTATCATTAAGCCCAAAGTAGCCGCACCTGCTAATGTACCAATTATCATATGTTCAGGATATCCCCGTGAGCGTAGCTCTGGGATCGACATTTTACCAACCATATTCAAAGTGGCTGCAGAGGATCCTGAAACAGCCGCAAAAATGGTACATCCAGCAATGTTTGTATGTAATAATCCACCTGGTAAGAAGCGTAACCACGGTGCAAGACCACGGAAAAGGTCTTGTGATAAACGGGTTCTAAATAATATCTCACCCATCCAAATAAACAAAGGAAGTGCAGTTAACGTCCAACTACTCGCACCTGTCCAAATGGTTGTAATCATAGCATCACCTGCAGGACGAGATGTGAATAACTCCATACCGACCCAAGCCACGCCCATGAGGGCCAAACCTACCCAGACAGAACTGCCAAGCAGTAAGAATAATACAAAAAGAAAAATGAATATTGCATAGAGTTCGGTCATTCGACTGTCTCACTTTTAATGCTAGTGACTTTATTTATTAAAAGCCGGTAAAGATTATCCCACACAGCAATGGCCAAAAGTATTGTTCCAATAGACATTGCAATTTGAGGTAACCAAACAGGTGTATAAACCATTTCTGAACTAGATTTTGCCCATAATTCAGACCAATTCCAAGGCCATGTTCCAAACATAGCAACCAATGTCAGAAGCCACTCAGGAACTTGATCTAGCCCTTGAGTTCTATCATTTAGCATCTCAGAGAAGAAATTTGTTTTAACTGCATAGCGTGCAAAATATGTAGCTGTTATTGCTGAGAGCAGCATTGCGAATGCATCTAACCAATAGCGTAAAAAGTCATTCATATTTAGAAAAATAGAAACACGGATATGTGCCCCATGATTCAACGTATAAGCCAACGCAAAAAATGATGTGCACGCCATTGCATACCCTGCAAATTCTGTGCCGCCCGGAAACACAGTTCCCGTCCATCTGGAAATCATTTGCCCAACAATTAAACAAAGTATTATTGCTAGAAAACTTGCTGCTATTACGCCAGAGATTTTATATATTGGATCTAATATACGCCATACAGGTGTAATAATCCGCCGTGCAATATCTCTGTTATAGAGACAAAATAGAGCAAACAAACTTGGTGCAACGAATAACCAAAACCAAAGAGGAAGACCCAAAATGGGTTGCCAATCACGCATATGTTAATGTCCCGAATAAATAGGCCCTATCATATGATAGGGCCTTAACTTTTTTTAGTTAGCCATTGATTTATAGTTATCAATAATTGCTTGACCATCAGCTCCTGCTGCAGCCAACCAATCAACTGTCATTTTAGCACCAATTGCTTCTAGCTCAGCTAGGAAGTCAGAGCTGGCATCTTCAACAGACATGCCATTTGCAGATAACTGCTCAAAGTACCAGTTTGCCAATTCAGCAGATTTAGCAGAACATGCAGCACCTGTTTCATCAGCAGCTTTTTGTACAGAAGCTTTAGTATCGGCTCCTAAACCTTCCCATACACCTTTATTTATAATGACGTAATTACGTGGCAACCATGCATTTACTTTGTAATAATGAGTTAAAGACTCCCAAACTTTACGATCGTATCCAGTTGACCCTGATGAAATGAAGCTTTCTGCAACGCCTGTGGCTAATGCTTGTGATAATTCTGCCGCTTCAACTTGTACTGGAACCATACCTAACTCTTCTGCAAATGTAGCAGTCGCAGAGTTATATGAGCGGAATTTAATACCTTGTGTATCAGCAGAGGAGTTTACAGCCTTTTTGAAGTAAAAGCCCTGTCCTGGCCAAGGGCAAGTATATAGCGCCACTAGATTTAAATCAGATAATTGAGAATTAACTTTATCTTTAGCCGCTGCCCATAGCATATCGTTAGCTTCATAAGTTGTTGCTAAGAAAGGAAGATTATCCCATCCCAAAAGTGGCGCTTCGTTAGCATGTGCAGACATGAAGCGTTCACCAATTGGAGCCTGGCCCGTTTGGACTGCTCGCTTGATCTCGCCACCTTTGAATAATGATCCACCTGGATGCACTGTTATGTTTATGTCGCCACCTGTATAATCACGCACTTTATCAGCGAAAACTACGCCCATTTCTGAATGAAAGTTACTTGCTGAATATGCCATAGGCATATCCCAATCCTCAGCTATTGCAGTTCCTGCAGCCAAAACACCTGCAACTGTTGCAGTCATTATTTTTGTATATTTTTTCATTAATTTATTCCTCCCTTTTGTAATATCCCAAGTCATTATTGCGTATATCGATTTGGATCAAACTCGCTCAAATCGATATTTGGATTTAGTTGATCAACAAGACTTGCAAGTATACGGCCAGTTTTTGCGCCTCCTGTCAAGCCAACATGCTGATGTCCAAAACCAGTCAGAACGTTATTATATTTATTCACTCGACCAATTAGGGGTAAACTATTGGCCGTGGTTGGGCGGTGACCTAGCCATTCGTCTATTCGTTCATATTTTATTTCTGGAAATAACTTAGCAGCATTAGATTTTAATAGATCAATTGGGGCTTTGCTAGCCACTGCATTCAAACCGCCAAACTCAACGACCCCAGCCAGCCGAATGCGCCCATCCATGGGTGTTACAACAAATTTACCAGATGCTACCATAATGGGTGCTTTTGGCATGATAGACGGATTGACTAACTCAATGTGATATCCACGTTCACTTTCGAATGGAATAGATAAACCAAGTTTCTTTGCAATATCACCAGACCATGGCCCTAGGGTAAAAATAACATGATCTGCAAAGACATCTTCACCATCCGTTTTTAAACCAATTAGACTTTTTCCTTTTTCAATTAAGTCCGTGACATTCGACTTAATAAAAAGTCCACCATTGTCTTCAAAATGCTGCGCTAATTTTTTTATATAAGCACCTGGATCACTTATTTTGCCATGATTTTTGTTAGCAACTATTACCTCAAATTTATTTTTGTAAATATTATCAAGTGATTCAAATTCATTCTTATTAAGAACTTCAAAAGAAACTCCGTTTTGTTTGCGTATATCCCAAGCAAAGGCGTCTGCATCAAAAGCAGCTTTAGTTTCGTAGCCAAAATAATAATCATCATTTGAAATATACTTTTCTGCGCCTGTGCCTTTTGCTAATGCACGATGCTGTTCAACTGAGTCATAAAGTAATTTTGACATTACCTTGGCATAAAGCTTTACATGTTTTGAATTTGCATAGGACAGATACTTTGTTAAAAAAGGGAAAGCTTTTGGTAAATATTTCCATCGTACAAAAAGTGGAGCATTTGGTGCTAAAAGCATTTTTGGAATTTTAGCTAATAAACCAGGAGTTGTAATTGGGATAATAGATCCTGCTGCTAAGACACCCGCATTACCATATGACGTTCCAGAAGCAGGCCCTTCGCGGTCAATTAAAACTACTTCATGCCCTGCCCGTTGCAACCATATAGCACTTGAGACTCCATTTATACCTGCACCTGCAACAATAACCTTAGCCATTAATTATCTTTCAAATTAGTAGCTTATATTTTTGCCTAAAGTTGCCAATAATACAACATTCGATTATAAATTTCTTTGTTTATAATAAGTGTCTTTATGCACAATCAAGCCATCTTTGAATGTTAAGATATCAACACTTAAATATCCTTCACTGCTACCATCTTTGTGTTTTGCAGTTCGGCGGTATTCACAATAAGCCTTGTTACCCACAATACCACATGCCAAAGTTTCCCAATGTACATTTTCAACTTTTTCAAATAAACCTGAAAAAACAGTACGTATCACATCTGCTCCTTCAAATCTAACACCGTGTTCATCTGCACCAACAGCATGATCAAATATTGCATTAGGAGCAAAATATTGCATTACCGCATCAATATCATTTGCATTAAATGCATTTCCAACTGCATCAACCAATTTCCGTGTTAGCTCTGTCATTTATCTATCCTTTCCACACCAATCATGGCACATACCTTTTTAAAAAATGTACTTTCTTGATCAGCAAGCACATTTAATTCGTCAAAATGATCAACATCTGGAACAACATACATTTCTATCATTCTTTGCTGAGTTCTAAAACTGTTAACATACATTTCTGATTGGCGGTGAAACTCATCTGTTTCAGCACCACCCACAACAACTAACTGAGGTGCATTAGTCAATGGAGGATGATTTGTCATCGGACTTTCAAGGTTAGCTTCTTTAGCATCCATTTGTAGGTTTGCGTTAAGAGCCAAAGTTAAACGAACTGGCTCCAAATAACTAAGTGGTGAGACAGGAATGCCAGCTTTGATAATATCTAATGGAAATGCTGAGTCCCGAGCCGGCCAGTCAGTTGCCATCATCATTTGTGTCAAATGACCTCCTGCAGAATGGCCCATAACACATATCTTATCACGATTTATACCAAGTATTTTTCCATTATTCCAAATAAAGCTCACTGCTTCTCGAAGCTCTTCCGATATCCGGGTCATACTTACATTTGGGCAAAGATCATATCCTACTATGATTACATTTGCTCCAATTTCGACAAATGGCGATGCCAAAAAGCTGTAAATCGACTTATCGCCACGCTGCCAATAACCACCATGGATCCAAATTAAAGTCGGTGCCTTCTTGTCACCACATAGAAATACGTCCAGTTTTTGGTTATCGCCATCTGCATAACGCACATCTAAAGTGCAATTCAAATTTTCTCGAGCTTTCTTGCTATCTTTTATCCAGTTTGGGATAACAGTTTCTTCATAATCAGGTCGCCCAGCACGTAAATTGTATTGAGCATCAAACCAACTGGACGTATTCCCTTCATGAGCTTTTAGATAATTTGTCATATTTTGCCCTCAGAAGCCGAAGCTTTTTCAAGTGCGGCCCATTGTTCAGGATTTTCTCCAAAATGCCTCATTACATGTTTTCGGTAAGCAGGTCTTTCTGACAATCTTTGATACCAAGCCTCAACATTAGGAAGTTTTGGTCGTTTAACATTTATATTGAAATACCGATAAGCAACACATCCCAGCGGGATATCACCCATTGTGAACTCATTGCCACAAACATAAGTCTGATTTGACAAATGTTTATCAAGAATAATTAACGCTTCATGTGCTTCATCTCTTAATTTTGAAATCTTTGCTTCATCTCGCTCTGCTGGTTTGGTTCGCACAGTTGCGAAGAACAAATATATAACAGGACCAAATGCCTTACTTGCCGACCATTCCATCCATTGATCTGCAATTGCTTTTGATTGAGGATCAGATGGTAGTAGTGTCCCTTTTCCATACTCTTCAGATAAATATCGAATAATAGATAGGCTTTCCCATAGAGCAAATTCACCATCTTGAATGGCTGGAATCATACGATTAGGGTTAATTTCTGCATATTGATCTGTGTCTAACTTGCCAAAACTCCCACCTGCCAGCATTAAGTCATATTTCAGCCCCAATTCATTTACTGTCCAAATAACTGGTATGACATTTGAAGAATATGGCCGCCCCCATACTTTAAGCATTTATCACCTCCCGTTTTTGAGCTAGAGACTGAGTTCCAAAGCGTGGCACCACTTTTTCAAATAAACGGTTCCAACTAGCAAGAATTTTTTCATATGGCACACCAGTATATTGCTGCATAAGCATTAAATGATCTAAACCAATAGTTTCTTGCTTTTCAGAAAATCTATCTGCAACATATTCTGCATCTCCCACCACAATAATTCCCCGCTTATTCAAAAAATCAAACCAGTCCATTGCATCATCTACAGGTGTCATTTCCTCTCCAATGTCTAAATAGCCTCGTTTTGTCCATTCGCCTGCAGGTCGAGATCCACCAAGAAATTCATAGTATGCATTAATAGCAGGCCGAATAGTATCAATGGCTTCTTGCATTGTTTCACCAACATAAAATGCAGTACATACACCCACACCTTCACCTAATTCGACTTCTCTATTTGAGCTCTTGGAAAGTGCAGCACGATAAGTTTCCCAGCAAGCCAGAGTAGCCTTAGGCCCTGCAGACATAGATATAACACCCCAACCTTTTTCACCGGCAAGTTTAAATGTTGGTGGTGCATTAGACATAAGCCACACTGGAGGATGTTTTTCTGTGTAAGGACGTGGATGAATATACATAGCTTTATATTCTCCACTTTCATCGTGATATTTAGGATCTAAAGGTTCGAAAAATCGGTTTTTTTCTTGCCAACCTGGCACGGGGAATTCCCAGAATTCACCCTTATGAGTAAAAACTTCATTAGTCCAAGCCTTTAAAATAATCTCTAAATTTTCTTGGTAAAGCCGCATAACTTTATTATTATCTCTACGATCAGCATCACGATTAAATTGTATAGTAGAACGTTCATTTATACCTTTAGCAACGCCAAAATCTACTCTCCCTAATGTCATATTATCCAACATTGCAACATCTTCAGCCACACGGATAGGATGCCAATCTGGCAAAACTATTGGCGCTGTCCCTACTCGTAACTTTTGACAATGAGCTGCAATATGAGTTGCCATTTGTATTGGATTTGGCGGTGCATTCATGTAGCCATTATGTGCAAAGTGATGTTCAGTAAACCATGCAGTTGTAAATCCAGCCTGCTCAGCTAAAGAACATTGCTCCTTTATCATTTCTAATACTCGCGGCCATGGCTTTGTTTCTCCAGGGCTAAAATTTGCAATTAAATCAAATCTCATGATTAAATTTTATATCCTATTAGTTGAATTTAATAACTAAATTCAACTAAATTGATATTTAGGTGGAAAGTCAAGAAAGTTTCTTTTAGCATTATCATATGATTAATTATGAACAAATTCGCCTTGGTAGTGAAATACGAGAAGTTCGAAAAGCACGCGGCTTAACACTCAATAATCTTAGCGCAAAATTAAGCTGTTCTACCGCCTACCTCAGCCGTATAGAAAGAGGAACGGCTCGAATATCAGAACTCTTAATTTTAGAAATTAGTACAGCCTTAAATATAGACAAAAACTGGTTCTTTCCTGATAAATTAGGAGTTGGACCTTTAGAAATAGCCCATGTAGTTAGGTCAAAAAACCGCCGGCCATTGTCAGGTATGTATACTAGGTCAGAGGCTGAGCTTGGATTTAGAGATGAACTCCTTTCTAGTACCTTATCGGGTCAATGTTATCTTATAATGTCACACTTCCCACCAGGGGCAGGAGAACCACCTATTCCACAAGAAGGATATGTTTTTGAAGGTGAACAACATGCAATTGTATTATCAGGAGAAGTAGAACTAAAATTAGGCGATGAAACAATTGTATTGCGTAAAGGTGATAGTTTTTCTTATCCATCAATGATAGCACATCGGTTTCGAAATAGAGCTGCAAAAGAAGCAACTATGGTTTGGGCTATGTCGCCAGTAAGGATTAGCTGGTGATTATGTAAATATTTAAAGACTCATAAATCAGATATTACTAAATAATCTAAACACCCAAATATTTATCAGCAATATTACTTGTAAGATTACTTGGCAAACCATTCCAAATAGTTTCACCTCGCTCTAAGATAAAACAATTATCTGATAACGCTAATAGCTCTTTCAACGTTTTATCTACAATTAGAATTGAGATACCCTCGGCTTTTAATTTGTGAATTGCTTCCCAAATTTCTTGGCGAACAACAGGAGCTAAACCTTCTGTAGCTTCATCTAAAATTAATAATTTAGGATTAGTCATCAAGGCACGAGCAATAACTAACATTTGTTGCTCCCCACCTGAAAGAGTTGAAGCAGATTGTTTTGATCGTTCTTCTAATTTAGGAAATAAATTATATACTTGTTTCAACTCCCAAGGCCCAATAGTTGAAGCAGCCGTTAAGTTTTCAAGAACACTTAAATTTGGAAAAACACGACGACCTTCAGGAACTAGGCCTATACCTTGTTGAGCGATATTGTGCGATGGAATTGACATTATAGAGGTTCCCGCAAACTCAATTTTTCCCTCTATATGGTTCATCATTCCAAGTATTGAAGAAATAGTGGTCGACTTACCCATGCCGTTCCTGCCCATAAGTGAAATCACTTG
>FZLS01000252.1 GCA_900197625.1 Rhodobacteraceae bacterium Water-Bin34
GTTTGCATCCCAGAACCAGCATGCAGATTCGATAGCGCCTTGGAATGTGCCAACATATTCAGCTGCTTCTTCTGCAGACATATTAACAGTCTTACCAAATCGCGTATAGTTCTCACGTCCAGTAAGTTGCTTTAGTCCACGACCACGGAATAACCAACCATCACCTTCTTTTACATTGCCCATCTTATATTTACGGAATTCATCCATATAAACATAGTTAGCAATCATCTCAGGGTTACGTGCATACTCAGCAGCATCACGTTTAGGTGGTGAACCAAAGTATCGTCCGAATACTGCATTCAATGCTTTTTCACTATAGTTTAAATTCTCACTAAGTGATCGAAAGTTATTTGATTCGTGTGCACATTGACTCACAAAATGAGCAACACGTCGTTTACTAGTAATACCATATTTAGGTAATACTTTCATGAGAGCTTCATGCCACTCATCTACATTCTTGTTTCCTGGGATCATCTTAGCTAGATGTTCTGCTTTTAATCCAAGTGCCATAATTAGTCCTTTACAATTTTCGTGATCATATCTTCAAATTCATCTACCTTGCCCACACGATTTGGCCAATAGATGTAGTCCTTCTCAGGATTCTTTTTTAAGTTTGTTAACAATGGAAGTATAGCATTATATAGCTTGTTTAATTTATCTTCCACATGTTGTGCACTTTCAGATGTTGTAGTTATCTCTGCTTGTGCTTTTTGTACTGATTCTAATTCCGATTCATCAACTGCTGTGAATCCAAAATCAAATATATCTGTCATGTCTCCTACCCCTTTTCGTCTCTTTGTTTTTCTAATGCTTCGTAATAAGCAATCTTTTCCTCAAGTTGTTTTATATATTGTTCAACTGGTTCACGATCACATAAGGTTTCACAACAAATGCCAATGTTCTGCTTGGCTCTAGTTTCTAAAGATTTTTCGCCTCTTATATTCATTTATTGTCTCCAATAGCTTTGGTACCCAGTTGTCACGATGTTCCACAAATACTTGAGGCTCTTCATTATCTACTGTAATTATAGTAACTAGATTAACAATAGGAGTTCCTGTACGTTCTTCCCACATGATTGCATATGCTGATTCTTGAATAAAGTAATTAGTAATCCATTCTTTCTTCTTAATCTTTTTAGAAGTCTTAAAATCAATTATCGATAGCACGCCATCGAATTCACCTACGCAGTCAACACGTCCTGCTAAACCTAGATGTTGAGAATATAGTGCTGCCTCTTGTAAGTATATAGTACCAATACGTTCATCTAATACAGGTTTAACTGCATTAAAATTATCAATGATGTTTGGCATATAGCCTTCGGCATAATTCTCATCATTATCTAAATATTTTTCTATACATTCATGCACAGCCGTGCCACGTGTGGACGCTCGATGAGAAACTTTATTTGCTTCTTCCTCTCCCACACGTGCCCGCCAGCGCTGAATGAATTCTTCATTTAGTATCGACAGTACTGTAGTAACAGAAGGATAACGATTACCATCGGGAGCAGCGTACTTTCTGCCGCTGGCACCAGTTTCAGCAATAAGATCTTCATATCCAAGATCAGCCTTTTCATGTTTAAAAATCCTTTTATTCATTAACCTTCATCATCTCCTTGGTCATAATATAATCACGTACAAACGACGAACGCACAATGTCCTGCCATCCAAATTCGACTATAGTAAACTTCTTAAGCTGTTCAATAATAGACAAGAACTTTACAATGCCATTCTTATCTTTTTCTTTATCGAAGTCTGACTGATAGTAATCACCACACATAACAAATCGGCAATTTTGTCCTACACGTGTAATCACAGAGTCAAGCTCGTGAAAGTTTAAGTTTTGCATCTCATCTATAATGATGATTGCGTTATTAAATGTGATACCACGAATAAACGAAGTTGACTGAAAATCAACAGTACCGGCACCTTGTAGTTTTTTCCATGCTTCACCCTGTTCAAACAGTTCGGCACATATAGACTGATAAGGTCCAGTATATGCATCTTTCTTTTCTTCTTCAGTGCCAGGTAAGAAACCAATATCTCTTGTAGGTACAATAGAACGAATAACGATTACTTTATCATATGCAGTTTCTTTGTCAAGAACATCTTCTAATGCCAATGACATTGCAATAAATGTTTTACCAGTACCAGCAGAACCAGATAAGACTAAAGAGTCTCCTCGGCTATAAGCATGAAAGACCTCTTTCTGATTATCAGT
>FZLS01000192.1 GCA_900197625.1 Rhodobacteraceae bacterium Water-Bin34
TTTTTTGGCGCGCCTGGCAGGATTCGAACCTGCGACCCTCGGTTTAGAAGACCGATGCTCTATCCAGCTGAGCTACAAGCGCAAACTCTTTAGATAAAGTCGTAAATAACTTCAGCCTCTTCAAACATCTTCTTAGTTAATTGGGTAGATTCCACCCATCGTTCTGGCATAGAATCATCTATTTCTGTAGTTACTACCCTTTTTATACCGACTTGAATAATGCCTTTCGCACATTCGGAACAAACCGGTAAACCGTGTATATACATTGTAGCTCCATCAAGCGACGTACCGTTGTATGTAGCATTATATATACAATTCATCTCAGCATGAACGACATGCTGGTATTTAACAACTTTGTTTTCATACATTGATTCTTGATCATCGATTCCTCTAGGAAATCCATTATAACCTTGAGCCAACACTTGTCCTTTTTCTCCAACGGCCACAGCACCAATCTTTCGTGATGGATCTTTTGACCATGTCGAGATATGTTCCGCTAAAGCTAAATAGCGTTTATCCCATTTATAAATTTTTGCAGTATCCCAACTCATTACTTTACCAAATCAAAATGACGTTCGTAAACGTGTAAATTTTGTACTTGCCAATAGATCTCACCGTCGTTAACATTTAGGTCATCTGCTAATGAACATAGCACATATTCTTGCCATGCATAATCATTACGGTAACCGAAGATCACATCGTTAGATCGCATCTGAACTACACAATGCAATGCACCATCACGAATATAGTATGTTACAGCATTTGTACAAATAAAATCATTTTTGCCTTGATCGTTGTATTCTACCCATATGGAAGGACGTTGATAAATCATTGATGCTCTACGAGAATCAGGATTACTAGTCAATTCAATTAGAACTTGATCATACTGAGCATGGTACTTTTCATTAAAAATTAAACAGCCATAGTTTGAATTGATTTCACCATGCTCATTTGCAGTCATTTTCCAGGCCGCAGGTGGGCTTTTAGAATCGAAGTCGGTTCCATATATGTCATTAATATTAGTAGATTGACTATTATACCAATCAAGTTCTGCATCGATGTATTCCTGATTAGGAGTACCAAATATAGCAGGCTCACTAGCATGAAATGATGCACCGAGCAATTCAATAGTTTTACTACCGTTGCGGTCGATAACAAAGTTTTCTTCTGCAAGTTCCTGTTTGAAGTGTTCTCTAATTGAGTTAATATAAATCATTTTTTGTACCTGTCGTCTAATTCTGGATGTTCCATGCAATGCATCATTAAGATCATTAATTGTGTTGCGGCATGTGATAAGTGAGTTTTGCCAGATTCTGGATCTAGGTCTTCACCCGCATGCCATGCGTTAAGATGTCTTTGAATTGATGAATAAGTTCGTAGCTTACTGGTTGAATCACCGTCATCACGCCAGTTGTTTACGCCATACTTTTCAGCGCCGAATCCAAAGACTTCAGCGATTTCTAATAATGCTTCTGGTGGAATTAAAGCTAATGGAGCTTTACCTTCATCGAATTTCATAATAATGCCTTTTTAATTTTATATGGTTATTATAACACAATTTAATATGGTTGTACACACTTTTTTTCACTAAATGCAATCTTTTGAGTGCTTGCACATTTGCACTATACTTTTAATTGGAATACTACCATACTTAGTTGGCTTGCAAGAAAATACAGTATAAGGATCCGCTATACACAAAAACTCAACTGTTAACTCGGTATTTGCTTCTATTACTAATGGAATATTTTTATCAGCCCGTTCTCTATTAGTTCTATAAAAACAAAAGTGTGTAAGTTTACCTTCGGCAAACGCTCTTAGATATCTTTCGATATCGTGCTGAGGATTGAAAAAATCTCCTGCGATTTCTTTAAAGTCAATAAGTGTAGTACTGTCTTTATCGTCGTCTTCAAATCTAATATCTGCATAATATTTTAGCGGCTTCTCTGTAATCTTTTCTAAATCATCAGGAAAGATTTTAGCAAGATGTTCCTCAACATACTCTGAATCCACATTCGATCGGTTTGAATATCCAGATTTGTCTTGATATCCTTCAACAGCATTATATTCGTTAGTATGTCTTTCAACATCTTCTTGAGTGACAGTAAATTTTAATCCGTCAATATGATTTTTTAAATCATTTAGGGTCATATACAATACCCTGTTCGTTTAATGCTTTCCTATTTTCCAGATGATGCCTTTCAGTCTCTTCTTTATTACCACCATAGTATGGAACTGCATGATTGTTATTAATCATAGTTTGATTAACTGAAGTTTCTAATCCATCTATAAACAGTTCACCAAGAATTCTACCGAATTTACCTTTATCATGAGATACTAGTTGAATCTTTTGATCTTTCAATAAACCTTCTAAAAAGTACTTTGACTGCTTACCATAGAATTTTTCTTCTAGATCTCTAGTTCTAGATTCAGGAGTATCGATTGCCATCATTCTTACTCTTTGTTTTTTTAGAACCGTGCTAAAACCTAAGTCAACATCTACGTCAACCGTATCTCCATCAACTACTCTCGTAATATAAACTCTGTACCTATACACTTATCACCGCCTTGATATGTTCAGCATCAATAATTGCTGCTGCGCTTCCTTCATAGTCTACCGGCATTGCTTTATTCCAATCAAGAAATACTCTGTCTCCTGACATAACTGTGCCGAGTGCGCCACCACTTACGGCCAACACTAAAGCAGGTTTTGAACCCTTCGTAGTATCTCCTGTAAGAATAATACCACCCGATGTGGTTTCTTCTTTTTCAGTCGCGGTCACTAAGACCTGATTGTGTAACATTTTAATAGCCATTTTTTCTCCTATATATTATTTCGAAAAACAAAATCAATTGCTCTTTCGGCTTCTTTAACCATATCCCGTTTACCATACCATCCACCAGTATCATTATCTAAATCAGAACAAATCCAGGCAATTTCTTTTGCTGAGATGGGATAACCTCTCTGCATTGCATTGCCGGCGGTGGAAACCATAATCTTGTACATTTGTAAATACCAACCTGAGCCAGTGATTTTCTTGTAATCTTCAATTTGTTTCTTGTTTACAAAAGGGCAGTCTTGATATCCTGTCCATGAAAAGTCAGTGTTATTGAGTTTTTCTTGTCGATGTTGTATAAGACTCCTTTTAATAGAGTCAGGTAACTTATCGAAAAACGATTCATTTGATACGACGTATCTGTGTCGTTCCATAAGTTCATTCGGATCCATGATGATTCCGTCGTGTGTGAATATGAAGTTGTAAGACCCTTTATATTTACTTGGGACGTAGTACATTCTGGATAAATCTTTTGTTTGGGCATCTGCGATGTCTCCTATTTCTTTATTAAGTGCAAACCAAAAGTGCTTTATTTTATCCGCTATAACGGATTCTGTTAACGGAAATACCAACCTAAATTTAGGATGGCTTTTAGATGAACTTGCTGTAGAATAACATACATACTTATATTTAGAATACTTCTCGTGTATGTCTTCAATAGATCCTTCATAATCGTCAACATCTACAATACCAAAACCAGCCCACTCAATGACATTAACATTTGCGCGGGTAGTTCCAGATTGATAAATCGCAGGTGATATTAAAGGAGCATCAGCTTTTTTCTGATACTTATCGCTACCTGCTAGTTTGTATAATACTTTCTCAAAGTCATCAAACGAACTATAATCAACTCGTTT
>FZLS01000241.1 GCA_900197625.1 Rhodobacteraceae bacterium Water-Bin34
TCCTGCACTAGCTCCTGCACTAGCTCCTGCACTTGCTCCTGCACTGGCACCACCGCTTGCGCCAGCAGAGGCACCACCACTTGCGCCGCCACTACCGGATGCTCCAGATGCAGACTGTGCCCATGCTCCACTGGCAAGGCATACTGAGATAACCGAGCTTAGTAAGAAATTTTTCATGGAGATTCCCTTTTCAGTATTAAGATTTACTATCAAATAGACTAAATTACACGTTCAATCAATATCAAACCGATATTATGTCCATGCCATTGCTGTGATTTTCTAATCATGCCGTTTTTTTCAACCCAGTATGTGTTTTTAAATTGTAAACCACCACTCTCACAATCCTCACTCACACGAAGCGTTTTATAGGGTTTTTCGAAGATGAAGATGGTTTCCTGTTTCTCTTTTGAGAAAACACAGGAATATTCTATGATCTTGTCCCGATTGTCTGCGGCAAGGTATTTAAATAACCTAAGATGATGTGGCTCTCTATTTCCAGCAATAATTTTTTCAAGTGAATAACTCGCAGCGCCAACGTCCGCACTCATTAAATCATAATTCATGCCACGGGTGGCAATAAGCATTCCGTTTTGCGTGGTCACTGTTCTCCCGTCTGCGCTTAACCATACTTCGTTCAAAGTGCTTCCAGGAAAAGCTGAGAGTGTTGCAATTTGATCTCCATTTAAAACCTCTATTAATATGAGAGGGACATTGGATGCATCAATCATAGAGCGCGTAATGACTTTTCTTGGATTAATCTGCCCACCCACTTCACCCTTGTTAAAAATCGATTTGAATTGTTCCACTAGTAACAATTCTTGTGATGGTTCCGTTTTTGAACTGCAGGCGGCTAGCAGAAAAAAAATGAAACCTAAACAAATTCTTGTCCTAAGCTTCATTTCCATAATCTTCCAGCCTCATGATAAATTGCATTTTTATCGTTATTAAACAAATATTTGTGGAGTTTATAGGGGGTGTGCAATTTCGCACCTCCATCGCGGGTCATGACGTTAAATTCAATTTTTGATGTCGTTCTGTATGGTGATCCAATACTCCAATCTAAGGGTATTTCAGCGAAAATGCCTTTGTCATATGAGCCTTCTCCAAATTTCGCAAACGGTACATTTGTAACAGTCGCATAGGCGCCCATATGCCAACCATTTCCAAATTTTCGCCCTACCCGTAAAGTATAGCCTCGATCACCAGCCAAATATTGCCCAGCATCTAATTGTGTCATAAATCCGTTTTTGAAAAAGTAATAAGCCGACAAGTGACCTGTTGTAACCTGATAATTTCGTAGACCCCAGAGAATGTCAAAATTTCGCTGTTGCACTTGGCTAAGTTCGATACCAAGGCCAAGCGAGCTTGATATTGGCTTCCACAATATTTCGCCTGAAACACCAGCAAACATTTTTTCTAAATAACCAGCAGTCAATTTTCCATAGACGCTTGGGATTATCTTATTTACTTTGGTAATCGTTAATTGATCAATGCCAGGATCACCATCGCGGCCATAAATATCGTGATCACTGCGGACGTGAGGCAAAACCGAATCCGATCGTCTTAATATTTTATCAAAGTTGCCAACGACCGACTTACGAACTCTGCCATCAATATAAAATCCAGATCCCAGAGTGTATTGAGTAAAAAGTTCTGCGCCCACTTCCCCTCGGATAGGATCGAGTGGATCAAAAAGCGAATATTCAACATAGGGCCCTATAGACCAGCTAAATTTTTTCGAGTCAGATTGATCGAACCTTATTGCAGTACTGTCTTGGAAGGTAACTGTATCCAGAAAGTTTTCTGAGGGTTCGGCTGAAACCACCGAAGCAATTAATTGATTTCGGTTGATTTCTGCCGATAATACGACCAGATCATCCTCTACAAATTCTATATAGAAACTTTCGAAATTATCGCTCAAATATCGCGATGCTGTTCTTGCCGCGCGACCTAAAGCTTGGGCTGTGGATCGATATTGTTGATTAACAAGTTGTAATCGAGGGGGATTTTGCTCCAAATCCAAGCTTATCAACTTAAACCCGTCCGCCTTGAGCACAGATTGCAGCACAGTTTTATTGGTCGACTCCAGATAAAAGGGCGAACCTTTCAAGACTTTTTGCCGCAAAGGAATAGGCGCAAGTTCCCGACCTGGCCCGTTTGGCGGATCTTTGGGATCCAACACAAGATGCGCAGACAGAGATATTTTATCTCCATGCAAAAAGCTGGATTGTAGGAAATAACCCTTGCCAGAATTCCAGGTTAACCCGTAATTCCACGGCGTTTGATGCTCAAGATAGGACGTTTCTGGATTATATCGATCAGATGAATATTCAAATTTCGCAGTGAACCCTTTGCCCAGATGCCAAGCCAAACCCCCGAAAGCAGCAGTATCACCTTGGAACCATTCGGTTGATTCAAGTTCACCGCCAATTCCAGCATCTCGTTTAGCGCGGGTTTTAAACCTCTCGTCAATTTGCCCTAACGGCGAGTCAAACCCACCA
>FZLS01000038.1 GCA_900197625.1 Rhodobacteraceae bacterium Water-Bin34
ACGCGCACAGCGTAGAGAAGAACAAACTGAAATGGATGTTCATGATGACCCATCCGTTTTCCCTCTTGCAACACCATTAATTGCAGGGCCAGGTTCAATGGCTACAATGATTTTATTATTAGATAATGATGCTTCAGGTCTGACATCAAAGTTGATAGTTTTATCTGCAATGGTTTCAGTGGTAATTTTAACATTTACATTTTTTTTATTGGGTGGGGCATTTGAACGTTTATTGGGGAAAACAGGCATCAATGTGATCACTAGATTGATGGGCATGCTATTGGCTGCGTTATCGGTTCAATTTGTAGTTGATGGCCTAAAAGGCTTGGGTGTAATTTAATAGATAATTATTATGAAAAAGCTACTTCTAACCATATTATTTCTATTATCTTCAATTAATATTTCAAATGCTGAAATTGGTCACAATGATAATATTGAGGCAGTAAATATTGAAATTTATATTAGCAGTATCAAGGATAGCAGATCAATTTGGAAAGTTCTTGGACTAAAGCTAACAAACCCTATGAAAATGCCTGTTATCTTGAGAAATATTGAAGTTATGCAGTTTAGCATGGAAAAAACTAATGCTAAAATTGAACGTGGGATCAATATATTTGGAAAGACAATATGGTCAGAGTTAGATTTTTTGCAATTGTCACCTGGAGAGAAATTTGAAACATCTGAAAAGAGTTTTCGCTTACTAACAGACTCTACTTTAATACCAGGGGAAACTCTACGATTTAATTTTGATTTTGGGCCAATGGGTGAGAAAACAGTTTTTTTTCGAGTGCCTGGCTAAATTAAACCATATATTAATAAAATCATATGCAATCCTATGCCTGCAAATGCAGAACCTATCATTGATCTAATTCTTTTTGTTCTTGCAATGGTACCAATTCCAATGCCAAGAAAGTGTAAAATAGCCGATGCAATTAAAAAACCAGTGATATATGATGTTGGGTTTCCTAAAGAGG
This sequence comes from Rhodobacteraceae bacterium Water-Bin34, assembly GCA_900197625.1. Classification (GTDB taxonomy): domain Bacteria; phylum Pseudomonadota; class Alphaproteobacteria; order Rhodobacterales; family Rhodobacteraceae; genus Amylibacter. The sequence continues at coordinate 975 of FZLS01000038.1, forward strand.
GTATTTCACCGCCATGTGCATGTCCGTGAAAAAAGGCAAATATTGCCACAATTGGATAAGCTATCCAAATGCCAATTCTAGATTGAGATGCAATAGCAATTCCAAGAACTATTACTGATAAGCTTATTACACCCTCAACTTGGGGTATTGGGATGGCCAAAAGTCCAATTAATGCTCCAATAAAAAGTATAAAAACAAAACATACAGGCAATCCTAAAATGTGTTTTCCACCTATTTGGATTGATAATAATCCTACAGCCACCATAGCAATTAAATGGTCAAACCCCAGGATAGGGTGTAATAAACCGGATAGTACGTTTGCCGTATCACCGACGGCAAACGTTATCTTCGTAGAAAATAAATATACTAAGGCTGCATATATAATATTTTTATTCATTCTATGCCTTTTTTCAGTTCATATTTAAGTGTATTTTGTATTTTTTCCTGAGGTTTGCATCAAGAGTTGGATCAAAAGCTACTTCAGATGGTTTTGATAATATATCTTCTTTTATTTTTGTAGCTTTTTCAGTCAAAACTGGCTTTCCAATTTCAGCCCATTCTTTTGGGCTGGTTCTATCACCCAATTGAGGATAAACATGATCAGATTGCATTCGACCTAATGTTTGGTCTGTGCCTAAATAATGACCTGGGCCATTTAAACACACATCTGCAATTTGGTCTAAAGCAAGTGTTTCATCATTTACTTCAATACCCCTTACGCATCGCATTGATTGTCCGATTAAATCATCACCCAGAATCAAAGACTCATGACAAAATCCTAATAGAGATGCATGCATACCTGCTGCTTCATAAACCATGTTTAATCCAGATAGGCCAGCCATGACGCTTGAACACATCTGTTCCCATCCAGCCTGCATGTCAGGCATTTTTGAGTCTGATGCTCCAGCAGCTGCACCGCCAGGAACGCCATAAAATTTATGCATTTGAGCGCATCCTGCAGTCAATAATGCTTGTTCCCCAGATCCAACACTCATTGCCCCAGTTCTCAAATCTAGTCCAAAAGGCCAAGTGCCAAATATTGCTGGATGTCCAGGGCTCATAGCATTTACATACACAATACCTGCAAGACATTCTGCAACTGCTTGAACAATTGCACCTGCAACTGTCGAAGGAGCAGTTGCTCCGGCCATTCCTGCTGAGAGCAATAATACTGGCATACCACCTCTTATACATGCTTCCATAACTTCACAGGCTTCAGTAGCAAATTTCATAGGCGGCACGACAAAACAGTTGCTGTTTGATATGAATGGACGCTCGCGAAAAGCATTCTCACCACCAGCAATATCATAAATGAGTTCTAATATTCCTGGAATAAATGATGGTTCCGTAAAGCTAGTTCCAATGTGTTTTGAGGTTCCAGATGTTGCGCCATATATAGTATTCATATCCATTTCAAAATTATCGGCTATATCTCTACATACCATTGGTCTCTGGAAAAAGTGTATATTATCAAGTTGTTGTGTTATTTTAGCTGCATCGTGGAGGTCTTGAAGTAAACATTCGCGGTAATTATTTCCATCAATATCAACAAGATTAACGGCAGCACCAGCTGTGCCATAATGGACACGGTTCCCACCAATGTCTAAATCATTTTTACCATCACGAGAATATAAAGTAATCGATTTAGCAGCTTTCGCCAGCATGTCTTCAACTAATGCACGAGGAAACCTGATACGTCCATCATCTCCTAATATAGCGCCTGCATCAGTTAAGATTTTCACTCCACTTGGAGGTGCATCTGCCAGACCAATTTGTTCTAAAGCATCAAGAGCAGCGTGATGAATCTTTATGGTGTCAGTTTCAGAAAGTGGTTTATACGTGCCACCTTCCATACCTGGTCGAATTGGTCTTAAGTCATCAGATAGTTTTGAAGACCTCAATGCTTGACGAGCTGAGCGTCCGCCTGATCTACGTGTAACATTTGTCATATAATATTCCTTTTTGAATTAAAAAATTTGTTTCAAAAAGTATTTGGTGATCCTCTTGCCGCAAGTCCTCTACCTGCACCAATAGTGCGAGATATCAAACATGTCATCCAGTCTAAATCAATCATATATAAAGACTGCTGTAGATATTAGATTCTGTAAAGTTTTTTTTCTATATATTCATTAAAATTAATTATTTTTATGATGGATTAGCCATAATCAATGAACATTATATGAAAAATATATTTTTATAAGCTAAACTTGAAAATATTTTAAGATGTTACAGATGTATTACAGCGTGTTTGCTAATTCCTCGTGTAGAATTACTGCACAGCAAACACGTAATTATATGCTCTTGAAAAATATATAAATAGCACCATTTATAGTTTGCGTATCTAAATTTAGTCCCCTTTAGAAATTTAGATACGTCATTCTCACTAATTCAATGCTTTAATTATCTGCTAACGGTATTAAACAATGTTCAATTGATTTATAATCACAATCATAACAGTAAGTCTCAATAATCTCTCCAGCTGTACTAAAATTTCTTCCCCGGTTCTTAATTTTTCGCTTTCTCAACTGGCCTCTATGACAATTTGGGCATTTACTTAATCCAATCAAATTATCGCGCATTCTAGTTTCAAAATATAAGAAAATTAAAATTCCAATAAAAACAAATAAAAGGTATTTATTTTCAATCATACGCCAAAAGCTTGTACGTTTTATTGCAGAGCCTAGAGTGATTTTGTCTAATTGATCAGGGTCAACAATATCATAAGTTGGTTGCAACCGATTGATTATTTCATATGTACCTAATTCTATGCCCTCCGCTATTTTGTTTCTTTTAAAGTAGGGTAAAAAATGATTTTGAATGACTAAGCCCATTCTTCTGTTGTAAATTTCACCATAACTTGAACCAACTTCAATACGCATTTCGCCATCCGAACGCGATATTAATATCAATACTCCATCATTTCTAGCTAAATTGCCAAGCCCCCAAATTTTGAACAGTCCAGTTGAAAATTCTTCAATTGAATCAAAATTACCATAATCATAACGAGTTTCTATTGTAGCTATTGTTAATTCTAAATCTAAATCTTGTCTCAATTTCATAATTGTTTTTGTCAGCCGCGCTTCTGTTTCTGGATCTAAAAGGTTTGCATAATCACTTATGTATGGTGTTGTTTGTACGGGGAAATTCTTTGCAGACACATCAGAAGCAAATAAAACGAATAAAAATAATAATAAATTTTTTAATAAAAACACTCTACTACCTCTATTCATAATATAAAAAGATATTCTTTTTATGTAAAAGTGGCAAATTAAAATACTTTTAGACATAGATTAAGTAGAATTAATACTTTATTTTACTTAAGGTTCTTTATTTTCATTCTTTTAGCAAAGTGATACGTGAATATTAGGAATGTGAGAAAAATATGTCTATTACACTGTATAATGTTAAAACCCGCACAAAAGAGGCCTTCAAGCCTATAGATGATAAAAATATACGCATGTATGTTTGTGGACCTACAGTATATGATAGAGCTCATATTGGGAATGCACGTCCAGTGGTTGTTTTTGACATTCTTTACAGATTGCTTCGATATACTTATGGAACTGACTTTGTAAGTTATGCAAGAAATTTTACTGATGTAGATGACAAAATAAATGTAAAATCAATTTCCACGGGTAGATCTATCCGGGAAATTACAGATGAAACTATCAAGTGGTATATTGAAGATATGACTGCTTTGGGTGCTCTGGAGCCAGATCATGCGCCAAGAGCAACAGAATACATATCAGAAATGATAGAAATGTCCTCTGAATTAATAGAAAAAGGGCATGCGTATGTTGCTGATGGGCATGTTTTATTCGATGTCAGTTCTTATGAATCATATGGTGAATTATCTGGGCGATCTGTTGAAGATATGATTGCTGGCGCACGTGTGGAAATTGCCCCATACAAAAGAAATCCAATGGATTTTGTGCTATGGAAGCCTTCGAATAGTGAACAACCCGGATGGGAAAGTCCTTGGGGCTTTGGTAGACCAGGGTGGCATATTGAGTGTTCTGCAATGGCAAGGGCATTATTTGGTGAAAAATTTGATATTCACGGTGGTGGTTTAGACCTTCAGTTTCCTCACCATGAGAACGAAATAGCTCAAAGCTGCGCTTGTTGTGGCCAAGATAGTTTTGCAAATGTATGGCTTCATAATGAAATGCTCCAAGTAGAGGGCAAAAAAATGTCTAAATCTCTTGGTAATTTCTTCTCCGTAAGAGAACTTTTAAACAAAGGTTTTTCTGGCGAAGTTATTAGATTTGTATATTTAAGTACACATTACTCAAAGCCAATGGATTGGACTGCTAAAAAAGCAGAAGAAGCAGAGGCAACACTTAGAAAATGGCGAAAATTAACTCACGGATGTCAGTCTTCAAAAGCAATCTCAAATGAAGTAATTGATGCATTAAATGATGACCTAAACACATCAAAAGCTATAACTGTACTTCATGGGCTTGCAAAAACTGGAGATATCGAAGGATTAAAATCTTCTGCGCAAATTCTTGGATTATTAAGTGATCATATGGGAGCCTGGGCGGAAGAAAATACTTTTGATTTGTCAAAGCTTGAAAAATTGATATTAATTTCAAGAGATAAAGCAATGAAAACAAAAGAATTTTCAGAGTTAGACAATTTAAAAAAATCATTTATCGCAGCTGGTCTTGACGTGCAAATGAGTAAAGATGGGATTAAACTTATAAAGGGTCCTAAATTTAATAGCTCTAAGCTGGAGGAATTTTTATGAAACGTGAAAGAATTTACTTGTATGATACTACTCTTAGAGATGGGCAGCAAACTCAAGGTGTAAATTTCACTGTTGATAATAAAATACATATTTCAAAAGCTTTAGATGATTTGGGTATTGATTATGTTGAAGGTGGATGGCCTGGTGCAAATCCAACTGATAGTGATTTTTTTGATACAAAACCAAAATTAAAAGCAACTTTTACAGCTTTTGGTATGACAAAACGATCAGGTAAGTCGGCTGAAAATGATGAAGTACTATCAGCAGTTTTAAACGCGAATACACCAGGTGTTTGTTTGGTTGGGAAAACACACGATTTTCATGTTACAAAAGCACTTGGTATTACACTAGAAGAAAACTTAAAAAATATATCAGATAGTGTAAGGCATATTGTTTCAAAAGGTCGTGAGGCACTATTTGATTGTGAACATTTTTTCGATGGGTACCGAGAAAACCCAAAATATGCGTTAAAAGCCGCAAAAGCTGCTTATGACGCTGGTGCAAGATGGGTTGTTTTGTGTGATACGAATGGTGGAGCATTACCTGCACAAATATTTTCTGCAACAAAAGCAGTTATTGATACTGGTATTCCAGGTAAATGCATTGGTATCCATACACATGATGATACAGAACATGCAGTAGCAAATTCATTAGCGGCTATAGATGCAGGGGCTAGACAAGTTCAAGGCACATTAAACGGCCTAGGTGAACGCTGTGGCAATGCAAATTTAGTAACTCTTATTCCAACTTTATTATTAAAAGAACCATATTCAAGTTTGTATGAAACAGGTATTGAAATCAGCAAATTGAATGGACTGACAAGCATTTCAAGAACATTAGATGATATATTAAATAGGGTGCCAGATAAATGGGCGGCTTATGTGGGTTCTTCTGCATTTGCGCACAAGGCGGGTTTGCATGCATCCGCCATTTTGAAAGATCCTCAAACCTATGAGCATATTGATCCTACTATTGTTGGAAATGAACGCATAATTCCCATGTCAAACCAAGCAGGTCAATCAAACCTTAAAAAGAGATTAATGGACGCTGGGCTTCAGATTGAGAAAGGAGATAGTCGATTAAGTGAGATACTTAATGCGATTAAAGAACGTGAAGATCGAGGTTACGCATATGATAGTGCTCAAGCGTCGTTTGAATTAATTGCTCGCAAAATATTAGGTCAACTACCAACATTTTTTGAAATTAAACGTTATCGGGTAACTGTTGAAAAACGAAAAAATAAATATGGTAAAATGGTGTCTTTGTCCGAAGCCGTAGTCGTAGCAAAAATAGGAAAAAATAAAGTTTTATCAGTTTCTGAAAGTATGGATCCTGAATGTGGTGATCAAGGTCCTGTTAATGCGTTATCAAAAGCATTAGCCAAGGATCTTGGACCATATCAAAATTGTATAGATGATATGACTTTGACTGATTACAAAGTTAGAATTACTGGTAGTGGGACTGATGCGGTCACAAGAGTTATTATAGATAGCCAAGATGGTCAGGGCCGAAGATGGTCAACGGTTGGAGTATCTGCAAATATTGTAGACGCAAGCTTTGAAGCCTTATTAGACGCTATTAATTGGAAATTAATACGTGATGGCATGAAGTCTGAGTAATGAATTTTTCTGAAGATATTGGAAATTGTGCTAATCTTGTTCGTCGAGGTGATTATGATCGATTTTTAGCAATAATGAGTGCACCAATAAAAAAACGTGGTGCTCTTTTTATTATTTTTGCATTTAATTTAGAAGTTGTTAGAGCCCCATGGGTTACTAAAGAGCCAATGATTTCAGAAATGAGGCTTCAATGGTGGTTGGATAGTATCAATGAAATATATGAAGGAAATACAGTAAAAAAACATGAAGTTATTTCACCTCTAGCTGAATTAATTAAAGATCAAGATCTACCAAAGGATCTATTCATTAATTTAATTAATGCAAGGCGATGGGATATATATAAAAAACCACATGAGCATGCTTATGCATTTGATGATTATATTATGGCAACATCAGGAAATTTGATGGCATTGGCATGTTTAGCAATTGGTATGCCTATTTCCGATCTCAATTCAGCTAAAGAATATGGATATGGAGATGGTGTTGCGCGATTGTTTGTCGCTATTCCCATTCTTGAAGAAAATAATAGATATCCTCTTGTTAATGGAACTGAAAACGCTGTTTCTTCTCTTGCAAAAACAGCTTTGAATAAAATGAATAATACAAAATTTTCTGATAACTCTGCTGCTTGTGCTTTAAGATTAGCTTGGCTTTCAAAGGGCGTTTTGAATAAAGTAAATCATAATCCAAAATGTGTGCTAAATGGTGATTTATATCCGTCAGAATTTATGAAAAAACTTATACTTTTAAGTAAAGTTATTTTAAGAACTTTTTAAGCTTGGGATTGTGCAAAGCTTTTTTTTGATAGCCATATTAAAGAGCATCCAGCTAAAATTAGGAACGGTATCATAGCTAGATTAACTGATGTCCATCCCTCAACAGGTGTTTCTGCAGAGCAGTTCATTAATGATCCTGAAGCGAGTGATGCGAGAGTAACAAAGCCAAAAACAAAAAAGTCGTTCATTCCTTGAGCTTTCCCTCTTTCACTTTCTTTGTAAGATGATGCTAACATTGTCGTTGCACCAATAAATCCGAAATTCCACCCAATGCCTAAAAATATTAACCCAATGTAAAAGTTTATTAATTCTATACCCAATAAATTTGAAATACCTGCAAACGCAAGGATTAAAAGGCCAATGGATATAATACGAGGAGCGCCATATTTTATAATTAAATGTCCTGTAAAGAAGCTTGGTACGAACATTCCAAGTACATGTGCCATAACGATATCAGCAGCATTTTTATGATCAAAGCCACACCCCACAACAGCTAGTGGTGTTGAAGTCATTACTAAATTCATTAAGGCATAGGATACCATTGCACATATGATAGAGACTATGATTTTTGGAGATTTTAAAAGTTCTAATCTTGATCTGCCTTCGTTAAAATGATTTTCTACTTTTCTTGGTAATGGTATTCTTAAAAAAAGAAAAAAAACTGATCCAATTATATTAATTATGACAACAGATAAATATACTCCGATAAAAGGGATTACGAACATATCTGCAGTAAATTTCACCAACTGGGGACCCAATATAGCTGGAACTAAACCAACTGCCATCAAATAAGATATGGCTTTGGGTCTAAATTCTTCTGAAGCTGTATCTATGGCTGCAAACCTCAAGAACGCTTGAGCAGACATATATATGCCAGTGAAATAGGATGCTACTAGAAATAATGGGAATGAATTTATAAAAAGCGCATATGCACCAAGCGCACCACCAACCGCGCCTCCAAATGACCCGATAATAAACCCAGGTCGTCTTCCAAAATTTTGCATGACAGTAGAAAGCCAAGGTGCAGTTGTCATTGAGCCAAATACGATTAAAGATATTGGTAATGTTGCCCAACATATATTGATATCAAAAGACTGTCCTGCCAAACCGGCTACTATAAATAGCATTGGCATTTGTGCACCAGCAAATACTTGAGCTCCCATCATTATAAATAGGTTTCGTTTTGCCAATTTATCGTTAATTGTCATTACTCTTTAGTTCCAATTATATGTGCAAAACTTCCTGAAAAAGAACCATTAACTAACCCCATATCAGGCAAATGATTACCCTCCGAGTCTTGTGCTCTAAATAATGGCATTCCTTCAGCTTTTAATGTTGTTGAGTAATGAAATTCATGAGCTTTTAAATTTGAAGACCAGATATTGTTTGGTGCTAAATTTCTATAACCTAAATGCAATTTTTTTTCTTCAAAACTGGTTTCAAGATTCAGAAGCCCTAGCATTTCATGTTTTTTACCATTTGCGTCAATAATTCCACTTCCCATTGTCATATAACCGCCACATTCACCATATACGGCATTAGCTTTTTTCATGGCATTTTTGAAAATATCAGCATTAGCTAATTTTTCTGCATAAAGTTCGGGGTAACCACCTGGCAGAAAAATCAAATTTGCATCTCTAGGCGCCTCATTTTTCAATGGAGAAAAAAAAGAAATTTCAATTCCTATTTTATGCCATTCTTTTAATATATGTGGGTAAGTAAATGAAAAAGCGGCATCACTTGCTATACAAATTGATTGTGCAGGTGGTTCTAAAAATAAATTCGTATCTTTTTTTTGCTTTGGTATGGGTTTCATCAACTTTAATAGTTTTGCTATATCTATTGAATCAGAAACTATTTTTGCAGCTGTGTTTAAAAATTCGTCTAAATTGTTTAATTCTTGAGCTTGGACTAATCCAAGGTGCCTTGATGGCATGTTTAAGTCTTTGTTGCGGTATATTGAACCTAATATAGGAATTCCTAATGGCTCAAGCGCCTTTAAGAGTATTCTGTTGTGTTTATCACTCCCAACTTTATTTAATATGATACCTGAAATTTTAACATTAGGATCAAGTTTTTGAAAACCCAAAGTTAATGCAGCAATTGATTGGGCTTGTGAGGCAGCATCAAGAATTAATACAACTGGCAGCTTTAGTATTCCTGCTAGATCGGAAGTAGAGCCTTTCCCTTCGGGTGGAGCGCCATCGAAGAGGCCCATAGCTCCCTCTATGATTAGTGGGGTTGCTTCATTAGCAAGTTTGCATATTTGATCTGGACACATAGCCCATGAATCCAAATTATAGCATTCTGATCCAGATGCTGCAGCGTGAAAGCGAGTATCAATATAGTCAGGGCCACTTTTTGCTGACTTTATTTGTAATCCTGAATTTTTAAGAGCTCTTAATAAACCGAGTGTAATTGTTGTTTTCCCACACCCTGAACTTGGGGCAGACAAGATGATCCCTTTAGGGTTGCTCATGAGGCTTCAGCAGGGCGGCCTCTGTTGAGAGGGTCAGTGTTGCGAGGTGAATTGCCAGATATCATACTTTGCCAGTCAAGAGCTTGACGCATGAGAACAGATTTACCAACACAGATAATAGCGGGTGGTGACATTCTAGCTTTAACTAAGTCAGCCTCAATAGAACCAAGTGTAGTTTCTAAAACTTGTTGTTCTTTAGTAGTTGCATTGGTAACAACTGCAACTGGTTCACTTCCACATCTACCAGCTTTTAGTAATTCAGATGTAATTCTCCCGATATGTTTAATGCCCATATAAATCACTAGTACTTGTGATCCATCAGAAATGGCTTTCCAGTTGAGAGATGATGGACTTTCACCACTTTGATCATGACCAGTTACAAATGTTACAGATTGATTAACGTCTCGATGTGTAACAGGCACTCCTGCATATGCTAAACCTCCAATACCAGCTGATATTCCTGGTATAATACGTATTGGTATTTGATGTTGAACTAAGGTTTGTGCTTCTTCACCACCTCTGCCAAACACAAATGGATCACCACCTTTCAATCTTAAAACTTTTTTGCCTTTTTTTGCTAATTCAACCAAATGTAATGAGATATCACGTTGTTTGGCTGATGGTTTGCCGCCTCTTTTGCCAGCATAAATTAACTCCGCATTAGAGTTAGCCCAATCTAAAATTTCCGCTCCAACTAGTGCGTCGTATACAATAACATCTGCTTGGCGTAGAGCATTTAAAGCATGAAGTGTTAGTAAGCCTGCATCTCCAGGGCCTGCTCCACAAAGCCATACCCATCCAGACTGTAAAACTGGCCAATTGTGTTTTGGTAGGGGAATCGTATTTATCATATATTGAATATGAAGTAATGATTAAGCAAAGGCGAGAGAAACCACGACATTATTTAAGAGTTTTTCGGCATAGTAGATAAGAACTGGCGTCGGTGTAAAAGATTTATATAATATAATTTGATGACAAGAAAACCTAACACTGATTTGCGGCGTGGATGGACTACGGGTGCATGTGCAACTGCAGCTACTAAAGCAGCATTAGATGCTTTATGGGGAAATGGTTTCAAAAGAGATATTACCATTACTCTACCCAGAGGTGAGACGCCAACATTTCCTTTGGCGCATACTGATAGTGGATCTGGATGGGCAGAAGTTGGGATTACAAAAGATGCAGGTGATGATCCAGATGTTACACATGGAGCATTAATCATTGTAAGAGTTAATGAAAATAATTCTGGAATTGTTTTTAAAGCAGGAAAGGGTGTAGGCACCGTTACAAAGGCAGGTTTGCCAATTGGTATAGGTGAACCTGCTATAAATCCTATACCAAGGCAAATGATGTCAGATGTGGTTAATGAACAAGCATCTAATTATGGACAGAAGCCATTTTTGGATATAGTGATTTCAATTCCAAATGGTGAAGATATTACACTGAATACTTGGAATGGTCGACTTGGCATTGTTGGTGGATTATCAATTCTGGGTACTACAGGTATTGTGAGGCCATTTAGTTGTGCTGCCTGGATTGCTTCCATTCATCGAGGTGTTGATGTAGCTCGCGCTAACAAGTTAAATCATGTTGCTGGGTGTACCGGAGCTACATCAGAAAAAATAGTTCAAGAGCTATATGGTTTATCTGATCATGCAATGCTTGATATGGGTGATTTTTCAGGGGGATTATTGAAATATATTGCTAAAAATCACGTTCCTAAAATTACAATTGGTGGTGGAATTGGAAAAATGGTTAAACTTGCTCAAGGTGCAGTTGACTTACACTCATCACGTTCTCAAGTGAATTTTAGTAAACTAAATGATTGGTGTAGTGTTGATATTTCAGATGCAAATACTGCGCTAGAGGCTGTTGAAAGAGCAGGTAGTGAATTGGCAGTCAGAGTAGCTTATGAAGCGCGTATGCGCGTTTTAAGCGCTTTAAGGGGTGCAAATACTGATGTTGATATTATTGTTATAGATAGATCTGGAACAATCCTGGGTCATGCCAAATGACAGGATTGGTTTTAGCAGGATCCTTTGAAGCAAGAAATATATGCGATAAACTGAGTTTTGAAAAAATACCAGCAATTGCATCACTCGCTGGTGAAACAAAAAAACCAGTAAAACTTCCATTGAAAACTCACATTGGTGGATTTGGTGGAGTGGATGGTTTTAAAAAATTTATTCAAAATGAAAAAATTCAATGGGTAATTAATGCTACACATCCTTTTGCTGCTAATATGAGAAGAACATCAACTAAGATATGTAATGAATTGAATATAAAACATTTATTAATAAATAGGCCTGAATGGAAGCCAGAAAAATCTGATAATTGGCACTATATCAATAATTTCATAGATTTAGATGATATTATCCCTGCTAAAGCAAATGTGTTTGTTGGAACAGGAAAAAACACATTAAACCAATACCATAACATGTCTGGACGAAAACTCTTATGCCGTGTGATTGATAAGCCTGAAATTAGATTCCCATTTGAATCTGGAAGATATCTGATTGGACAACCTCCTTTCTCGATACAAGAAGAAATCGCTTTGTTTGAAAAATACAATATAGACTGGATAGTAGCAAAAAATTCAGGTGGATCTGGGGGCTTTTCTAAGATATTGGCAGCTAGAATGCTAAATATTCCTGTAGTATTATTAAATCGACCAAGATTACCATCAAGCTATAAAGCAGAAAACGTTGATGAAGCGTTCCAGTGGTTACGTAAATTAATTTAAAATCATTATTGTTTTAATCATTTGGTTGATAGTATTAACAAACGAATTTTTCGAGATAAAAATAAAAATCATAGGAATTAAGTAATGCCTTTAAAAAATCACGTAGTTCAGGCTTTATCTGGGAAACCTGATAGCCTGGTTGTCTTTTTACATGGTTATGGAGCTGATGGCGCAGATTTATTAAATTTGGCTGATACATTAAAAATACATTTGCCTAATACCATTTTCATGTCGCCTGATGCACCTAATAAAAGTACAATGAATCCATATGGATATGAATGGTTTCCAATACCAAGAATAGATGGATCATCACTTGAAGATGCAGCAAATAAGCGTGATGAAGCAAGTAACCAATTAGATCTTTTTTTGAATGATATAAAAGATAATACTGGATTACCTTTTGATAGGATTTTCTTATTTGGCTTTTCTCAAGGTTGTATGATGAGCTTGCATCTTGCTCCAAGAAAACACGAAAAAATTGGTGGTGTTATTGGTATAGCTGGTATGATGATGCAGCCAGAATTATTGGAGAAAGAGGTCTTGCAAAAACCACCAATTCTTCTTGTACACGGTGATCAAGATGATGTTGTTCCATATAAGGAGTTAAGTATTGCAGCGGATGCTTTAGAAAAATCTGAGTTTGAAGTGTATACGCTTACATCAAAAGGAACTGGTCATAGTATAGCTGAAGATGGCCTGCGAGCAGCCCTAAAATTTATTAAAGATATTTTATAGACTTGTTAAATCTGTAATAAAAAACATTATCTAGGGGGTTGAAGGTTTTTTATGCGTATATATAGTATTTTTAAATGTTTAAATTTAATATCATAATGACTGAAAGTATATCAAAGGTTTCAAAAAAAATATGAATACTGATTTTACAGAAAACTTTGTTAGATCACCTGCTAAACTTAATCAAAAGCCTGCACTTGTATTAAATGCAGATTATCGTCCATTGTCTTACTTTCCGTTATCTTTATGGAGCTGGCAAGATGCAGTAAAAGCTGCATATCTTGATCGTGTGAATATTGTTGCTGAATATGATGATATTGTTCATTCACCTTCTGTAAATATTAAAATACCTTCAGTTATAGTCTTAAAAAATTATGTAAAACCTTCAACATCCACAGCATTTACAAGATTTAATTTATTTTTAAGAGATGAGTTTACTTGTCAATATTGTGGTTCTCAGGGCGAAATGACTTTTGATCATGTACTGCCAAGATCTCGAGGAGGTAAAACGTCTTGGGAAAATGTTGTTGCGGCTTGCAGTCCTTGTAATTTGAAAAAAGCAGCTCGGTCAATCAAGGAATCTGGCCTCCAATTGCGTAGGCCTGCTATCCAACCTTCTATAGGTCAATTAATGAATGCTGGAAGAAAATTTCCACCTAATTATTTACATGAAAGTTGGACTGACTATTTATATTGGGATGCTGAATTAGAAAGTTAATACTGTTATTTTTGCTTACTAAGAAAAATCACTACCCAAACACCAAACAGGCCTAAACTCAAAATACCATTCCATCCTGCCATTGATATACCAAATAAATCCCAAACAACATCATCGCATCTAGTTATTGGGGCATCTAAAATTTGATTTAATAAATCAGATGCTGATATTTCCGTATTTATATTAGAAGTGCATGATGATGGTCCGCTCCATAATCTATATTCTACACCTGCATGATAAAACCCAATGCCTGCAGTTGTTAAAGTTGATAAAGCTCCAAAAATAGATAAGATTTTTAATCTAGTTGCTAATATTACCAAGCCTATTAAAACTGCTAATAAATGTGGCCAGCGTTGCCAAATGCACATCTTACATGCAGAATATCCTAGAACGTATTCAAAGAAAAACGCACTACATAATACTGCGATTGAACCTAAAGTAGCAATTCCAACAAGTCGGTAAATATTCATAATACTTTCACCATAATAAAACCAAGAACTAGAATTATACAAAATAAAGTAAACATTAGCCCTAATCGTTTTTCAATGAAATCTCTTATTGGCGCGCCAAATTTCCACAATAAACCTGCGATAACAAAGAATATTGTAGCCCTTGCAATTACTGACCATAGCATAAATGTAACGAATGACATCCCAGTCAAACCTGCGGTTATTGTAATAACTTTATATGGAAATGGTGTTAGCCCTGCTATCAAAACTGCCCAATGCCCCTGAGCATTAAATTGTTTTCTGAATAATTCAAAACTTTCAATCTTATGGTAGAATTCAAGTATTGGTAGGCCAATTGAGCTAAAAAGTTGACTACCAATAAAATAACCAACAGCTCCGCCACTCACAGATCCAACTGTTACAACTATTGCTATTAAAAAGGCACGATTAGGCGCTGCTATAATAATAGGTATCATCAGTATGTGTGGAGGAATTGGAAAAAATGAACTCTCGATGAAAGCAATGAAACCCAACACCCATAATGAGTATTGGCTATCAGAAAATGATAAAGTCCAGTCGTATAATCGTCTCAGCATAATCAAACCAATATTAAAATAGTTAAAGATCAGGGAAAACACTAGTGGTCAAGTATTTTTCACTCTTAATTATATAAAACATATATAAAATTTCGTTGACGATCTTATTCACTTTAGCTAGATGAAAGACAGGTGTGCTAAGCCCGAATGGCGGAATTGGTAGACGCGACGGATTCAAAATCCGTTTCCTCACGGAGTGCCGGTTCAAGTCCGGCTTTGGGTACCACACTTACTTTTCAAATTATATTTAATCTAAACCGAACACATATAGTTTTCACAATAATAAATTATATTATCTAGATAAAAGCCCAGTGAGGCTTTTATCTGGTGTTATTCAACCAAAGACTTCAGTAATTGCTTTATCCATAGCTGAAGTAATTTGATCTAAATCATCTTTTGTAGATATAAGAGCAGGCGATAGACATAGTGTGTTATTGTAGCCTGGAACAGATCTATTAGTTGCACCAATAATTATTCCTTGAGCCATGCAATTACCAACTACAGCTTGAACCATTTTCTCTTCAGCTGGTGTATGTGTTTCTCGATCAGATACTAATTCTAGTCCGCAAAACAAACCTTTACCTCGAGCTTGGCCAACACATTTATGTTTATCTTTAAGTTCACCCAGTTTACCCATAAGATATTCACCCATATCGGTAGTGTTACTAAGAAGATTCTCTTCTTCAATTATCTTCATGTTCTCAATGGCAGCAGCTGGTCCTGCAGTACAGCCTCCAAATGTTGAGATATCCCTAAAATAACCCATGTGGTCTTCAGCATCTTTAAACATGTCAAAAACTTCTTCTGTAGTCACAGTACACGAGATAGCAGCATATCCAGATGCTACACCTTTAGCCATTGTGACAAAGTCTGGTTTAATTCCATATTGTTGGTAACCGAACCAAGTTCCTGTACGTCCTACACCGCAGACTACTTCGTCGATATGAAGTAGGATCTCATATTTTTTACATAACGCTTGAACGCCTTCCCAATAACCTTGAGGTGGTGTAATAACTCCACCACCAGCGGTCACTGGCTCAAGGACCATAGCTCCTATTGTATCTGCACCTTCACGTAAAATGACAGCTTCAATCGCATCTAAAGAATGTTTAGTATAATCACCTTCACCATATTGGTTGTGATACTCCAAACAGTGAGGAACCTCCACAAATCCTGGCGTATATGGCCCGTATTGTGCATTTCGCTCTTCTTGTCCACCCGCGGCTAGGTTTGTTATAGTTGTGCCATGATAATCACGTTCACGATATATAATTTTATGTTTTTTACCGTTGTGATGTTTATGGCTTATCTGCCGAACCATTTTATAAACTTTTTCATTCGCTTCTGAACCAGAGTTTGAATAATATACTCTAGTTAATCCTGGCATTTTACTTAACAACATGTCTGAAAAAATTGCCCCTGGAATTGATCCTGCTGAGCCAGCAAAGTAATTCATCTTCACCAACTGATCTCTAACAGCATTAGCAATACGCTCTCGGCCGTAGCCAACATTTACAGTCCATACACCTCCAGATACCGCATCTAAGTGCTCTTTACCGTGTTGATCCCATACACGCATTCCTTTGCCCTCGACAATAATTCTAGGATCGATCTGACTTTCAAATGGTTTATGTTGTATGAGGTGATGCCAAACATTTTTGCGGTCAGCTTCAACTATTTCTTGTATGTCGTTTGTTGTTGCGTAATCCAAGGCTACACTCCTTATCTAAATTTTTCTTTCTTGTTAAGAAAATTTGCAAATTTTTCATATAGTGTCACGGTTTTTTGCGACTAATTCTGTCGGTTTTGTATTAAAAATAAACTAATAACAAAAATTTCTTAATTTATATCATATGCTTTATCAAAAAGATCTTTTATTGGAATTATTTCAAGTGTTTTTTGATGAGTGCTTTCTAAAATAACATTAGGTGCTGAATTGAAGTAATTAGCTTCTTTCCATCTTTCAGCACAAAGGCACCATTTATCCCCTGATTTTAGACCAGGAAAATTATATTCAGGTCTAGGAGTTATTAAGTCATTACCGCGCATTTTTGAGAAATCTAAAAAAGTAGATGTGAGAACCACACAAACTGTATGACAGCCATGGTCTTCTGTGCCTGTATTACAACATCCATCACGATAAAAGCCTGTTAATGGAGTATTTGAACATGGTTTTAATCTTTCACCTAATACATTTATTGGTTTGTTTTTTTTCATGTGTATATCCATAGCTCAAATAAAAAAGGGGCCCATGTTTCCATGAGCCCCTTTTTTAAAGATAATTTATTTATTCTTCAACTTTTTCTTCTGACTCTGCTTTTGGCTCATCTTTGATAAGTTCGTTGCCGTCTTCATCAAGTGCTGCTGCTGAGCCCATATCGTCAAATAATTCTGCAATTTCAAATTCTGCCTCAGCCTCTGCAGCTGCAGCTAGATCTTGAATTGATTGACCAGAAGCTTGTAACTCAGCTTCTTCAGATGATCTTGCAACATTTAATTCAATTGAACATTCGACTTCAGGATGAAGTGATACTCCAACTTTATGTAGACCTAATTCTTTAATAGGTGCTTGCAAGATTACTTGTTTCTTATCAATTTTGAAACCTTCAGCAGAAGCTGCATCAGATGCATCACGATTGGTTACTGAACCATATAATGCGCCAGCATCAGATGCTGATCTAATGATGATAAATTGCTGACCACCTAATTTGGCAGAAATTGCTTCAGCTTCAGTTTTAGTTTCTAAGTTCTTTGCTTCTAAAGTAACCTTTTGAGATTCAAATGCTGCTTTATTTGCCTCAGTTGCGCGAAGTGCTTTGCCTTGTGGTAATAAAAAGTTTCTTGCAAATCCTTGCTTTACAGAAACAATATCTCCCATTTGGCCTAGTTTGGCTACGCGTTCAAGTAGGATAACGTGCATAATGTTCTCCTTACTTCACTGCATATGGCAGAAGTGCTAAAAAACGTGCGCGTTTTATAGCTTTTGCTAATTCGCGTTGTTTCTTTGCTGATACTGCTGTGATGCGTGAAGGTACGATTTTACCACGTTCAGAAACGTAGCGTTGTAAAAGTTTTGTATCCTTGTAGTCTATCTTTGGTGCATTTTCACCAAGGAAAGGACAAGATTTACGACGGCGGAAAAATGGTTTGTTAGCCATGGTTAGTCCTTTCTCTATCGTTCACGTTCGCGACGGCGTTCTTCTTTAGCCGATTTCGCTTGAATTACCACTGATGGACCTTCCTCATGCTCATCAACTCGAATTGTCATGACACGCATAACATCTTCATGAAGACGCATTAAACGTTCCATTTCTTGAACCGCAGAAGATGGCGCATCTGATTTTAAAAATGCATAATGACCTTTGCGATTTTTATTGATTTTATAAGCCATTGTTTTTAGGCCCCAGTATTCTTGATCGATAACCTTACCTTCGTTATCAGAAAGAACTGCACTGAAGTGTTCTATAAGACCTTCAGCCTGTGCGTTGGATAAATCCTGACGCGAAATAAATACGTGCTCGTAGAGCGCCATATCAGTACCTCAATTTTAGCGTGCTTCAAAATACGAATTTAAACTTCTGCACTCGTATACGAGAGGCAACCGCGTTAAAGAAAATTGCAGAAGTGGTGTGCTTATATTGTGATGTGAAAAAATTGCAATAGTAAATAATAAGCATAAACACCCTTAATTGGCTTTAAATACCAAGCAACATTTCATATACAAGAATTAACTTTTAAACTTTTATACTTTATCTGTTCACACAGACAATTGATGCAAAGGAGAAATGAATAATGCACGCTTTTTTATTCCCAGGTCAGGGTGCTCAAGCCATTGGAATGGGTAAAGATTTGGCTGAAAATTTTTTGGTATCAAAAAATGTTTTTGAGGAAGTTAATGATGCTTTGGGCCAAGATCTGTCAGGATTAATTTGGAATGGTGATATAGAAACTCTTACTTTAACTGAGAATGCGCAACCAGCTTTGATGGCTACATCGATTGCAGCAATTAAAGCATTGGAAGCTGAAGGGATAAAATTTGATCAAGCTTCTTACATTGCAGGGCATTCACTAGGAGAATATTCTGCTCTTTGTGCCGCAGGCTCTTTAAGCTTAACGGATACAGCTAAATTGTTGCGTATACGTGGAAAAGCTATGCAGGACGCAGTTCCTTTTGGACTTGGAGCTATGGCTGCAATTTTGGGATTAGATTTTGAAACTGTGTCACAAATAACTAACTTAAGTTCTGATGATCAAATATGCCAAGCAGCGAATGATAATGATCCTGGCCAAGTTGTAATTTCTGGTCATAAAAATGCTGTAGATCAAACAATTGAATTAGCAAAAGATGCTGGGGCCAAACGTGCAGTATTATTGCCTGTTTCTGCGCCATTTCATTGTTCTTTGATGCAACCAGCTGCCGATATTATGGCAAAAGCATTGAATGACATTAAATTAGAGGATCCAATTGTTCCATTAGTTGCAAATGTGAGAGCAAATGAACAAAATAATGGTGATATGATTAAAGATTTATTAATTGAACAAGTTACTGGATCAGTTAGATGGCGAGAGAGTATTGAATTTATGATTTCAAAAGGTGTGTCAGAAGTTTTTGAAATTGGCGCAGGTAAGGCGTTATCAGGAATGGTACGCCGCATTGATAGAGAAATAAGTGTAAATCAAGTATTTGATACGAGCAGTGTTCATGCTGCAGTATTAAAACTTAAATAAAGGTATAGGTATGTTTGATTTAAAAGGTAGATGTGCGTTAATTACTGGAGCTTCTGGTGGAATAGGTGGTTCAATTGCGAGAGCATTGTATTCTCAGGGTGCTAAAGTTGCTTTGTCTGGAACACGATTAGATCCACTAAAAGCACTTGCTGATAATTTAGGTGAAAGAGCTTTTATTGTTCCATGTAATTTAAGTGACATAGACGCGGTGAAATTATTACCAAAAATAGCTTCTGAAGAAATGGGAGGTATTGATATTTTGGTAAACAATGCTGGCATTACTAGAGATAATTTATTTATGAGAATGAGTGATGATGATTGGCAACAAGTAATAGATGTGAATTTAACTTCAACAATGCACTTAATGAAATCCGTTATGCGAGCAATGATGAAGCAAAGATTTGGTAGAATTATTAATATTACATCAATTGTTGGCGTAACTGGAAATGCCGGACAGGTCAATTACGCGGCTTCTAAAGCAGGTATGATTGGGATGACTAAATCTTTTGCACAAGAAATTGCAACTCGTGGAATAACAGCTAATTGTATTGCTCCTGGATTTATTGAAACAGCGATGACTGCAGAATTACCTGAAAACGTTGTCGAAAATATGTTGAAAAGTATTCCACAGGGTCGTATGGGACAAGCAGATGAAATTGCAGCTTCTGTAGCTTTCCTTGCTTCTGACGAGGCAAGTTATATCACAGGCCAAACGTTACATGTTAACGGCGGAATGGCTATGATTTAAATATATTTCAAATAATTGAGATTAAAAGTGTCTACAGTTATCCTTTTTAATAAACCATTTAATGTTCTATCGCAGTTTACAGACAAAGGAACTGTGAACTCGGATAGAAAAACATTGTCTGAATACATTGATGTATCTGGAGTGTATGCTGCAGGACGTTTAGACAAGGATAGTGAAGGATTACTATTGTTAACAAATGATGGTGTCTTGCAGCAGGAAATATCTAACCCTAAGTATAAATGGCCTAAAACTTATGTTGTTCAAGTTGAAGGAAAACCTTCATTAGAAGAAATTAAAATTTTGCAGAATGGAGTAAATTTGAAGGATGGTAAAACTAAACCAGCTGAAGTTGAGATTATTGATAAGCCTGAGGGATTATGGGATCGATTTCCTCCAATAAGATATCGTAAATCTATACCTGAAAGTTGGTTAATGATTACTATTAGGGAAGGACGCAATCGCCAAGTTCGCCGTATGACAGCTGCTATTGGTTTCCCCACGCTTCGACTGATACGCTATAGCATTGGAAAATTTACTATTGACGATATTCCAAGCGGTGAATGGCGAAGATTAGAGATATAGAATAATAAATAAATTTGAAAAACAAAATTTATAGGCAAAAAAATACTATAGTTACAATTTTTCTACGAATTCATTTGCCATATCAATTTTCTATGTTATAGCGCGGCACAGTTATATTTAATGTATAACGTTATGAGTTTACTAACCTTGTCGCTTCAAGCGACTATCTAAATGGCATAATTGCCATATAAAGAGGAATATATCATGAGTGACATCGCAGATCGCGTTAAGAAAATTGTTGTCGAACATTTAAGTGTTGACGAAGACAAAGTAATTGAAGGCGCATCATTTATTGATGATCTTGGCGCTGATAGCTTGGACACTGTTGAATTAGTTATGGCTTTTGAAGAAGAATTTGGTATCGAAATTCCAGATGACGCAGCAGAGACTATTCAGTCTTTTGGTGACGCAGTTAAGTTTATAACTGAAGCTTCCTAAGCTAATATACTACAAAAAAAACGGTGCATCTTTATTGATGTGCCGTTTTTTGTTGTCTAATGTTTCAAAATTAGACTGCATTGCTTGCAGTGATTATAGATTTTAGTTTAAAGTCTACAAAAAGAATACTTATTGAGGGCAAATAAATGCGAAGAGTAGTTGTAACCGGTCTTGGAATGGTTTCACCGCTAGCTTGTGGTGTTGAAGAAACATGGAAACGATTAATTTCTGGTGAAAATGCTGCAAATACAATTACACGTTTTAATGCAGATAATTTTTCAACTAACTATGCCTGCGAAATACCTTTTGGCGATGGATCAAATGGAACTTTTAATCCGACAGATTGGATGGAGCCAAAAGAGAGAAGAAAAGTAGATGATTTTATTCTTTATGGTATGGCAGCAGCAGATATGGCGGTCGCTGATAGTGGTTGGTCACCAAAAGAAGAAGAAGATTTTTATAGAACTGGTGTCATGATTGGATCAGGTGTTGGTGGGTTATCAACAATTGCGGATACATCTTTGACATTACAAGAACGTGGCCCTCGGAGAGTTTCACCATTTTTCATTCCATCTTGTTTGATCAACTTAATTTCTGGACAAGTCTCAATAAGACATGGCTTTAAAGGGCCAAACCACGCGGTTGTTACCGCATGCTCAACCGGAGCTCACGCAATCGGTGATGCCGCAAGACTAATTCAATATGGTGATGCAGATGTTATGCTCGCTGGTGGGGCTGAAAATCCTATTTGTGAAGTTGGAATAGCAGGTTTTAATGCCTGCAAAGCATTATCAACGGCTCATCGTGACAATCCTAAAAACGCTTCGAGGCCATATGATCAAAATCGAGATGGTTTTGTGATGGGTGAGGGGGCAGGTGTCTTAGTACTTGAAGAGTATGAACATGCACTCGCTCGTGGTGCTAAGATATATGCAGAAATACTTGGTTATGGCTTATCAGGAGATGCACACCATATTACTGCTCCTGCTTCGGATGGTAATGGTGGGTATCGCTCTATGAAAGCCGCTATTAAACGAGCTGGCTTAGATGCAAGTTCAATAGATTATATAAATGCACATGGTACATCCACTATGGCTGATACCATTGAACTGGGCGCTGTTGAAAGATTGCTAGGTGCAAAATCTGCGGATGCGGTAATGTCTTCAACTAAATCAGCAATTGGTCACCTTTTGGGTGCTGCAGGTGCTGTAGAAGCAATATTTAGTATTCTTGCAATTCGTGATCAAATAGCGCCCCCAACTTTAAATCTTCATGATCCTGTTCAATCGATACTAAACTTAGCACCCCTGAAGGCCGTGGAAAGAGAAATAAATGTTGTTTTATCAAATTCTTTTGGTTTCGGTGGAACGAATGCTTCTTTGGTAATGGGTAAAGTTATATAATGATTGCACGCCATTTTGCTGCTAACTTCGTAAATTTTTTAATTGTAATCTTTTTGGTTATTGCAAGTTTAATTTATTGGGCAAAAAACCAATATCAAGATGAAGGCCCATTAAAGTCTGATATAAGCTTTGAAGTGAAAAAAGGTGATATATTTAGAAATGTTTCAGCAGACTTAGCAAAGCAAGGTATTATATCTAACTCAGTAATTTTCAATGTTTGGGCTAGATATGCAAAGCAAGACGAAAATTTAAAATTCGGCAATTATATGATTTCAAGTAAATCCTCGATGTCTGAAGTTCTTGCATTGATCACATCCGGTAAAGCAATAAATGAACAAATTACTTTTCCTGAAGGTTTCACATCATATCAAATTGTTGAAAGATTAAAATCTAATTTAGAATTAGAAGGTGAAGTTGGACCCTTGCCAACAGAAGGAAGTTTAGCTCCTAATACCTATTCATACCAGAAGGGTGATACACGTAGAAACATTCTGAAAAAAATGATGGAAATGCAAAAAAATATTATTAACAAAGCATGGAATTCACGTTCAAAAGATTTGCCGTTTAGTAACAAAAAAGAAGCAATAATTATTGCTTCAATTATTGAGAAAGAAACTTCACGAAACAATGAATTGAAGTTAGTCTCAGGTGTTATTATGAATCGTTTGAAAGCTGGTATTCCATTGGGGATGGACTCTACAATCGTATATGAGTTTACAAAAGGAAACCCTAAAAATATGAGATCTATTAAACAATCTGATATAAAGAAAGATAGCAAATATAATACAAGAAAATATTCTGGATTGCCTCCTTCAGCTATCGGCAATCCAGGAAGACTTGCAATAGAAGCTGCGCTCAATCCTGAAAAAACAGATTTCTTTTATTTTGTTGCTGACGGTACGGGGGGGCATGCTTTCTCTAAAACTTTGAAAGAACATAATATAAATGTAGCCAAGTGGAGAAAAATCGAAAAAAATAAAAAATAGTTTAATTTTTTAAACTTTGTTTAATAATCTGTGCGGCTCTTTTTTTAAAATCTGCGTGGTAAAATGCAGTTTTTTTATTTTTTTTAATCCATTTTATTCTAGATAAATAATCTTCGTCACTCATTTTACTAATAGCATATTTTATTTCTTCAAAGTTTTCACATATAATAAAGCCCCTAACATCAAAATATTCAGAGATATTTGGTGCCCCCCAATAAATTGGAACTGTTTCAAGCAAACAAGCATCAATAAGTTTTTCAGTAAAGTAATTAACTTCAGACGAATTCTCAATAATTATCGAGTATTTATATGATTTTAATCCATCTTCTTTTTTTTCAAAAGGTTTATAACCTCGCCCAATTACGGCTATATCAATTTTAATTTTCTGAATA
>FZLS01000174.1 GCA_900197625.1 Rhodobacteraceae bacterium Water-Bin34
ATTGGTATACCGCTTGATCTACTAAAAAGTCTTGTAGGTTGGATTGCAGGTAAGCTTGGTTTTGAAGGTGTTCAAGAATTCTTAAGCAGGCCTGAATTTAATATTCAAGAAATTATTGGAAATTTATTTAGTGCTATTATTGGTGGTGTGCTTGGATTTGTGCAAAATATTAAAGACACTATTGCTAATATCGGTATTATGGGCATGGTAAAAAACCTCGCTCTTGATTTATTAAAGATATTTAAGAAGATTGCACTATTCCCAACCGCTGTCGCTGCCGGCGCAGTTAAGGGATTAGCAGCTGCATGGCCAGGTGGTAAGACTCCTGGTGAAGCTTTCATGGAAGGATTCAATAAAGTATTTACTATGGGTGATGCCAAGATAGATGCAATGAAAGTACAAGGTGATGGTATGAATGAAGCAGGTGAAGAGATTAAAACCACATCAGAAGAAAATGCAGCGGGACAAGCATCGCTTGCCTCAAGGGCTGCTGAAGCTGGTGGTAATCTTGTCGATGCATCTAAAAATGCTGTAACCAACGTTGGTGATACTATTATTCAAACCATTAGTCCTAATGATAGACAAGGCGCAACAGTCGCTGGTCCATACGGATAAAAAAAGGGGACCCGAAGGTCCCCAAAAAATCGCCATTTTGTCCGCGCTCTTCCCGAGCGCTTTTTAAGACGTACCTGGTCTTTTTATTATCTCATATAGTTAGTATATTTTTTGCCAACAATCTGATCTTAGCCTTGTTGAGCAAGTTTGTCGAAGTAAGACAATGTGTCTTCTTCACCCTCATCACTACTGTTAAGCGAAGCACTATCAGCCGCAGCCATTACAGGTTGCTCTACCACAGGGGCTGTTTCCATCATTGGGGCAGTATCGAGTGACGCATGTCCTGCATCAACGCCTAGAACTTTATTCAACTTAGCTTTGAGTTCGTCGTAAGACTTATAGTTTTTAGGATCAGTGAAGTCTGCTAGAGAATATAGCTTATCGTATACCTCTTCTAGTTGACCTTCATCACCATTATATAACGGAGCTGCAGTAGCGAACTCTGACTTATCATAATTCACCCAACCTTCAACCTTTCTAATCTTAAGTTTGAAGTCAGCACCTTCCCAAAAATCATAAGGATTTACTGGTTGTTCATCTGCAAATTGTGGTTGCATTACATCCATGATTTTATCAAAGATCTTTTTACCAAATTTGTATAGGAAAACCTTTCCTTCGTTTTGTGGGTTAGCAGGGTCAGATACAACCAAGATGTTTGACGCATAGTGCAAACGTCTCTTTCTATCCCTTGCTGTAGCTTTATCTTCGTCACGACCAGAGTTCCACAGTACAGAGTTCATCTCTGATACCGGATCATCCTGACCGATAGTAGTTAAGCTATTTTCGATATACCATAGACCAGTAGGACCCTTGAATCCATGATCCCAGTATCTTACCCATGGAAGATCTTCACCTTCTTTAGCGGGTAGGAACCTGATCACGGCATAACCGTTTCCTGCTTTATCCCTGGTTGGTTTCCAAAACCTATCATCGTCGTAAGACTTTGTTTCGGCTTTAGTTGATACAGCTTCTGCTGCTTTTACGAGTTTGTCGATTGACGAGCCTCGTGAGCTCTTTAGATTTGCAAATGACATTATATTTCTCCTTTGTATTGCATTGTATTTACTGAATTATCCACTTTATACATAATATACATTATAACACACTTTCATGCGTTTGTAAACCTCTTTGTCAATAAACTTAAACATTTATCTCGATTAAAGTTTACGAAAGGTTCGTATTTCTCGATAAGTTTCTTTGTATCAGGCCATATAATGGTATCTGATATTTTAGAAGACTCACGAGAAATGAACCTAAATATAGAATTAAGAATAACAACAGTCTCTAAACTAATTTCTTCTTGCATCCATAACTTTACGACTAAAGGAAGTTGACCATCTTTTGATGCAAAGCAATCGTTGATGCTTGGTTCCTCTTCGCTTAATCTATTTATATCTACAGAAAACACTCTATGAATACTTTCTTGTATTCTTTTATAGTCCCTATAGTTTTGATCTGCTTCTTCATCCATCATATCACCAACATACTTTTCAGTATTAATAAACTGTGATATGTAGAATTCTTTTAAATTCTCATTGTACTTTTTGGCCAGTTTAGCAAAGAAGTACTTATCTTTTCTGTTAAAGAAAGACTTAGGTGTTACATTAGACTTATAATTATATCGTATGGCATCGTATCCTGCTTGTTCAAAGTGCAGCTTTAATGCGTTATATAGCTTATAAGATTCAAACGGATCGGTGCTCATATTGGTAGCTTATTACCCTTCTTTCCTCGGATTAAATTAAGTCTTAAAGCTTCTGCTTCCATTTTATCTTTAAGAGAATCGGTCAATAACTTCTTTAAGTTAGTATAGTCCATACCTCTCTTTTCTATAATAAATGTAGCAGCGTCTATATAAGACATGTTTCCTTTTGCCACTAATTGTTCTACGGCTGTGGAGAACCGCTTTCTGGTCATAATTTTTTGTTCTAAATCAATCATAATACCCTAAGTAATATGCAATCGGCATTGATTCTACCATTAGGAACGTTAACCTTTGTCGTTAGTGTGTCCCATACTTGTTTGTCGATTTGCTTTATTGTTTTACTTAAGATTAATGGTAGTATATCGTCTGGCTTTCTCAGAGTAGTTACTCTACTCTTTTCACAAACATTCTTAATGGTAGTACCACTTACCTCAAACCCTTTAGTTGAATTTGAGTTATACTGAGTTAGCTTCCTAGTCTTAGTATTATAAACAAATAGAACTTCTTTACCAGGAATCATAACAGGATTAATTGACATTAATTTAGCATCGATATCTTCAACCTTATACTTAAGATTCTTAACCTGTACATCAGAAGCTTTAGGCTTCTTCACTCTTGGAATTCTTGCTGCTTTATTCGCAACCTTTAATTTATCTAGATCTTCAAAGATGGTTTCCATAGTAGTTATCATCTTCTTTTGATTAGTTCTTTTAACATGCGAAAAGGCTTCTACTGCTTGATCGCATGTTTTATCATATGCGTCTTTAACCGGTTGATACTCTTGTTCAACCATAGCTTTAAACATATTGAGCGCTGAACCTTTTAAACCGTATTGTTTAAATAATTTGTATGCGTCAAAGTTTGTTTTAAAATCACCGTCTAACCAACCATCAACAACTGAATCCCAGTCATCCATAATAGTCTCAAGTATTTTTGCCTTTTGTCTTTGTTGTATTGTAACAACAGGTTTTGCTGCAGCTTTGTCTTCGATCTGTTCAACAGTAACCAACGCTAATTCATATAATTCTTTGAATTTTTCTCCAGCATCTGCCAATTCTTTCTCGGTATACTCATACCCTCTATAGTGAATCTTAGCTAACTTACCTAAGAAACCAAACTCATAGTCTTTTAATTTTTTAAAAGCCTTTATTTGATCTGCGTTATAACCAAATTTCTCTTCTGCAAACTGCAATATTGTTGGAACATATTCTTTGGTCTTATAAAAATAATTATACCAATGTGCTGCTTTCTGCCATTTCAGACTACGGTCTTCTACACCTTCAGCAGTTTCACCTGGTTGAAAGATTGGTTCAGGACCCATATACTTATCGTCAATGGTTACCCTGTTCTTTCTCATACTTGTTCTTACTTTATTTTCTGCCATAATTTACTCCTTTTGCAATATACCCTATATTATACCACAGTTTTTTACATTTGTAAACAGGCAGGACACACTTTTTTCAATTGATAAGGAGTAGATTAAAGTGTGCCCCGCCATAAACTTAGTCCCTCTCGTAATTTTTAATACCGAGGACATAATTTTCTGCTGCGCTTTCGGCATACATTTCGTTATGAGCTTTGTACCATTCAATACCTAACGACTCTCCGTCAATATACATACGTATACCGTAGTACGGATGATCACCGAATGATCGTAATGTTTCAGCTTTACGGTTCACAAATTTACCTGTGCCGTTATATTCACTGAGTAGCATATACTTATTTGACATCGCCGTTCTCCCACATTTCTTTTAGTTTTACGTATGACAATACGCGGATTTGTTCACGATCTAGATC
>FZLS01000039.1 GCA_900197625.1 Rhodobacteraceae bacterium Water-Bin34
ATGTTGAATGTAAAAGAAATTGTTGATTGCGCAGATTCTATTTCAGGTTACTATGATCGTCTTATTGAAATGACTGGTTACTATAATCTATTAGGTGAAGGCACACATACTGTCAACGGTAAAAAAGTAAAAGTTGATATGTACGAATTAAAGAAACTATTATATCTTACATTAATGAGTGTTAACATTCTTGAAGGTGTTCGTTTCTACGTATCATTTGCTTGTTCTTGGGCTTTTGCAGAATTAAAGAAGATGGAAGGTAACGCTAAAATTATTAAGCTTATTGCTCGTGATGAAAACTTGCACCTTGCCTCTACTCAAATGATGCTTAAACTTTTAAAGAAAGAAGATAAAGATTTTGTAAAGATCTCTGAAGAAACAGAAGCTGAATGTATTCAAATGTTTGTTGACGCAGTAGATCAAGAAAAAGAGTGGGCTAATTACTTGTTTAGAGATGGTTCTATGATCGGTCTTAATGCTGAATTGCTACATCAATATATCGAGTTTATTGCTACTCGTCGTATGACTAATGTAAAATTACAGTCACCGTATTCTATTAAGAACAATCCATTACCTTGGACTCAAAAATGGATCTCAGGAGCTGATGTACAAGTTGCTCCACAAGAAACAGAGATTACTTCATATGTACAAGGTGGAACTAAACAAGATGTTGATAAAGATACATTTTCTGGATTCAGTCTCTAATGTTTAACAAATACTTCGATCAGGTTATAGATCAATATAAAGATGATGGTCGATATAGAGTATTTAATGATATACTAAGAGAGCGGGGAGACTTTCCTCGCTCTATTTGGTATGGTAAATATGCTCCAAAGAATATTATAAATTGGTGCTCAAATGATTATCTTGGCCAAGGTCAAAATGATTATGTCGTAAGTGCTATGCATAGCGCATTAGATCAAACAGGATCTGGTTCTGGTGGTACTCGTAATATTGGTGGTAACACTCATTATCACGTCACATTAGAGAAAGAGCTTGCAACTCTACACCAAAAAGAAAATGCTTTATTATTTACAAGCGCATATGTTGCTAATGAATGGACTCTTATTGCTTTAAATCGAATTATTCCAAATGTTTGTTTTGTATCAGATTCTAAAAATCATGCATCATTAATTGTTGGTATTAATCATTCAAAAGCAGATAAAACAGTATTCGAACATAACAATATGGAAGAATTAGAATTGGCATTGCAAACATGTCAAATGAGTAATCAAACTCCAATTATTGTTTTTGAATCAGTATACTCTATGGATGGAGACATTAGTCCTATCGAAGAGATACTTGATTTAGCAGATAAATATAAGGCGATGACATATATCGACGAAGTTCACGCGGTAGGTTTATACGGCGAAACAGGCGGTGGTTATTGTCAGAAGCTAGGATTATCAGACAGGGTAGATATAATCAATGGTACACTTGGTAAAGCGTTTGGTGTACAAGGTGGTTATATTGTTTCTGACTCTAGTATTATTGATGGAATTAGGTGTGTTGCTAGTGGTTTTATATTTACTACATCAACCTCTCCAGTCATTTGTGCAGGAGCTCTCGCCTCCATCAGATATCTCCGTGACAATCCTAGATTAAGGGCTCAACATCAAGAGCGAGCCGCAAAATTAAAAGAAATGCTTGCTGATGCAAATATACCAGTACACGAAAACTCCTGTACTCATATTGTACCAGTAATGATTAATGACGCTTTTAAATGTAAAGAAGCAAGTGATCGTTTACTTAACGAATTTGGTATTTACATTCAGCCTATAAATAGTCCGACTGTTCAGGCTGGAACAGAGCGGTTAAGAATTGCGCCAACTCCTTATCACGATGATGTGATGATGATACAATTGGTGCAAGCGTTAAAAGAAGTACTAAAGTAATTTCGCTTTAGTTTGAAAGGAAACACTATGAATAAAATCAAAAAAGCATTTTGGTTTACGTTAGGGATTATCTTATTAGGAGTCGCATATCTAGGCGTTCTTCTTCCAGGTCTTCCTTGGAGTACGCCAATCTTAGGAGCGACTTTCTGCTTCGCAAAATCAAACGAAAGATTCCATAACTGGATTCTAAACCACTCGCGTTTTGGTCCTTTTATTAAAGAATGGGGGACTTATAGAGTATACCCAACCAAAGCAAAATACCTAATGGTTTTCGTAATGTCAACTTCATTAGTAGTATTTTTCCTAACAGTCGCAAATATAAAAGCCACAATTTATATGGCCGTTACATTTGGGCTGATCATCCTTTGGGCAACAAGATATCCTGGTACAAAGGCAGAAGCAGAGCGAAGAATCGCAGCTGGCGAAAAGATAGGCTGGCTGAAGTAATACTTCACATGAATCTGGGAAGATTCGGTTAACCGGCGTTTAAGGACATGCGCCACATATGAAAGGTTCAAAAATGAAACTAATAACTAGCACAATGATGTGCTTATCGCTATTTGCGACAAACGTTTATGCAGACGGACATGAACAAAAAGAAGAAGAAAAATCCGGTCTATATTATGATGGTAATGTTGAGATGTACATCGATGGCGAATGGCCAGAAGGTGACATGAGTTCAAGAGCGGAAGTTTTCGCAGGGTTTCAGACTGAACTAAGCGATGGTCCATTTAACTGGGCAGGTGCAGGAGCACGGTATGATACTAACTATTCGTTAGATCGTACATTAGATAACACGGTCCAAGAAAAACAAATGGGCTTTGGTATCGGAAATACAAGAGTATATATTGGTGAAACTGATGCTCAACGTTTAGGTTTTGCAAAAACATCTAAAATTGGAGCTCCAGTAATTGTCATTGAACCAAACTCACGTATCGACCATAAAGAAAAAGTAGTTGTTACGTTTGGTGATTGGGTTAATAACGATGAATTTAAATTCAATCAATATAAACTTCAAAGAAAGAAATTACCAATTGGTGGTATTGTAGGTTATGAACCAGAAACCAAATCAATGTACGCAGGTGCAACAGCACGTTTAGCAATCTTTGATGTATCATACTTACAAATTAGTGCTGAAGATAAAACAACCCAACGTGGTTATTCAATTGGAACATCATTGTATCCAGTAGGATTACCGATTGGATTAGGTTACGAACAATTTGACGATGGTGGTAATGTCCGTAAAGACTACGGTGTTATGTACTATGGAATTAAAGACGTAATTCTTTCAGCACATAGAGTAGAAGACGATGATATCGGCTTTACTTTTAACTACTTTGGTGCAGTTTATAATCAAGGTCCGATGGAGTATGGAGTATACTTACATCACGACAAAGGAATGGTGGGTCCATACGGAAACCGCAATTATGATGATAGCTTTAAAGCTACGATCAAATACAATTTCTGATTATAAATAAAGTTAACAACACTCCATAGGTTTTCGGATCTATGGAGTACTTTTACAAAATGTTATTGATGACGGAGATATAATGGCTAAGAAAATACTTATTACTGGTGGCGGTGGCTTTATTGCCCATCACTTAATCAACCAGGTACTCAAAAGAACTGATTGGGATATCGTTACTGTAGATCGTTTAGATTATAGTGGTAACCTAAACAGATTACATGATCTTTTACAAGATCGTACCCCAGAAGAACGTTCGCGTCTTCGTACAATTTTCCACGATTTAAAAGCAGAATTTAATCCAATGCTCTTAGCAGATATTGGTGACGTTGATATTGTTGCTCATTTGGCAGCAGGCTCTCACGTAGATCGTTCAATTGACCATCCAATGGAATTCGTAATGGATAACGTTGTTGGTACATGTAACATTCTAGAATTTGCTCGTAAACAACCTAACTTGGAACGCTTCCTATACTTCTCAACTGATGAAGTCTTTGGTCCTGCTCCTGAAGGTATTAAGTACGACGAATACGATCGTTATAATTCAACTAATCCTTACTCAGCATCTAAAGCTGGTGGAGAGGAATTAGCAGTAGCTTACCAAAATACTTATGATATGCCAATTTATATTACGCATACAATGAACGTATTTGGTGAACGACAGCATCCAGAAAAGTTTATCCCTATGACTATTCGTAATGTACGAGATGGTGGTACGGTAACTATTCACAGTGATGAAACAAAAACAATACCAGGATCACGACATTATATTCATGCCGAAGATGTTGCTGATGCTACACTGTTCTTATTAGAACATACTGATACTCTTAACATTGAAAATAATACCGGTGTTAAATGTCCTAAGTTCAATATCTGTGGTGCGACTGAATTGAACAATTTAGAACTCGCACAAATGATTGCCGATGCACAAGGCAAGGAGTTAAAGTATGAATTCATGGATTTCCACAGTAGTCGCCCTGGTCACGACCTTCGTTATGCTCTCTCTGGTGAACGAATGGCAAAGATGGGATGGACCCCGAGACCAGTTGATCAACGTATCGCTGAAGTTGTAACTTGGACATTAGAAAATAGAAGGTGGTTAGACGTATGAATTTAAGTGAATGGAACGAACTCATAGAAAATGAGTATCAAAAAGAAAAGAGTACTAAGTCAGATATTGATGAACATCTTCACGACTTATTAACTCTTGCAGAAGATTGTACTCACGTTACTGAGTTTGGCAGTCGTTTTGGTGCAAGTACAAAAGCATTTCTTAAAGCGCCTGTATCATTAAGAGCATATGATCTTGAAATACACGATCCTCTAATGAATCTATTCAAAATTGCTAAGAAGGTTGGTAAAGATGTAGAATATGTTAAAGCAAATACGCTGAGTATTCTTATTGAGCCAACCGACTTAATCTTTATTGATACTTGGCACAGCCAACAGCAATTAAGAGAAGAACTTAAATTGCACGGTAATGCTGCTCGTAAATATCTAGCATTTCACGATACTCATACATATGGAGTACGTGATGAGCAAGTTGATTGGGCTGCAAATCCTAATCGTAAAGCAATGGATAATCAAGGATTATTACCTGCTATTATTGAGTTCATTATCGCTAATCCTCAATGGAAATTTAGAAAGCACAAACAAAATTGTAATGGTTTAACTATACTAGAAAGAAGGAAGTAAGTAATGAAGATTGTAGATTGTTTTCCTTGGTTTGCTCCCTATGGAGAAGAGCTACTCTATTTACGTGTTAACTTATTAAAAGAACATGTAGATAAGTTTATTATCGTTGAGTCAAATAAGACACATGCTGGTAAAGATGTAGATCGCAAATTTCCTGAAGTTGCTCGTAAACTTGGACTACCGATTGAAAAGATTATCTATGTAGAGCATGATATTCCTGAAACAGAAGATCTCGAAATACTCGAAATTGATCGAAGAAACGCAGGTGTAAATGCTAATAACAAAGAATCTCTATATGCTAGAGTAAGAGAACGTTTGCAAAAAGATGCTGTAATGAATGCCTTACGTGATTTTGATAAGCGTGACGTATTCATTTATGGAGATGCAGATGAGATTATCGATCCAAAGCATATTAAATGGGTAGCACAACAATGCCACAATCATCCAAACATTATAATTAAAATTCCATTAGTATATCTACAAGGTCGTGCTGATTTACGTATCCACCATAGAAATGATGTACCGGTTATATGGAAACGTGCTATGTTCTTTGCAACAAAAGAACAATTGTTACATTGCAAACTAAGTAATATTCGATGTGGTAACATTAGCATTCCAATTCGGTTTCCAACAAATCAAGGTATTATTCAAGAAGATATGGGTTGGCACTTTGCATGGATGGGATCGTCACAACAACGCCAAACAAAAGCTGATTCATTTGCTCACGCATTCGATAGCTTTAAATGGCATAGTGAAGGTGGATATGCAGATTATAAACAATTCGTAGATACTACAGAACCTGTTGAAGGTAATATTGCTCCTGATAGTAATACTGACCATATACTTAAACGCTATCCGCATAGCCTATTACCTGATCTTATTTTTGATACACCGTTTGTAAAAGATTTCTTATTACCTGAAGTAGATATTAATTCAACATATGCATTTAACGATTGTAATTGTTATTGGTGCCAAAAGTTAGAATGGCCGTTAATGTATGATCTTGAAAACAATCACGAAAAGCTTTGGTTTGAAGTCCCACGATCTTGTTCAGTAACTATTAAAGAAAGTTATCCAAAGCGTATTCAAGTAATGCGTGGAACAAGACTCTATAATACATTGATTAAAGAAAACAAAAAACCTATTATGATTTTTACTGATCCAATCGATCGTTTCATCTCATTAATAAATGTTTACTTAACTCCAAAACAACGTTATTATGATTATGGTAGAGACATCTTCTCTTCTTTCGATAAGGATTTAACTTTACTCTCAAAAGAAGAAAAGATTGATTTGTTCTTCCGTAATTTAAATAAGATTACTGGTGGACATCAAGTACATCATTTCCATCCACAATGCAGATTTGTTGATACTGAAAACTTTGATGAATTTGAAGTAGTAAAACGTGAAGATGTTAATGAGTTCTTTGATATCGATGTAGCTCATAACGTTACTAATAAAGAGATTACTGCTGATGACTTTTCAGAAGAACAAATCGAATTTATTAAACGTGCATACGCAAGTGATTACGCATTCTTTAAGAAGTATGGAGTGGTGAAGCCAAATGGCAAAGGTAAAAATAAACGAAAGAACGGTTGAAGGTCTACAGCTCGAAATAGACCATCATAAGAAAGATAAACAATCTGCTCTCAGAGATAATGATGCTCTGAGGCAGGAAAATATGATGTTAAAAGAACTTTTAACTGATATAACGTCACGAGATGAGTGTTGGAATGACACTGTAGAGACAAAAACCCTTCTTTGGCGCCTAAAAAATATGTTAAATAACTTAAATTAATCGTTGACATTTGCTTTTCAATGTTTTATAATGATATTATAAAAATTGAGGCAGATATAAAATGATCAAATATAAGAACCTAGTATCCGGTTTAATCACTTTCTCTATTTTAGTAGGGACCATTATAACACCGATATACGCAAAATCTCAAGCAGAATCAGAAGCAGTATTAGCAGCATTGGAACAGGCTCAGTCTGAAGAAATGCATTGTTTAGCTCTTAATGTATATTATGAAGCACGTGGAAGTAACTTCGCAGATAAAGTAGCAGTTGCTGACGTAGTAATAAATAGAACATTAGATCGTAGATACCCTAGCTCAATTTGTGGTGTAGTAAAAGATGGCTACATCCCAGGAAAAAGAGTTTGCCAATTCTCTTGGTATTGCGACGGAAAAAGCGATACTCCAGTAGATCAAGATAAATGGATGGAAGCACAATCAATTGCTTTCTCAATGATTAACTTTGGAGATTATCGCGGAATTACAGAAGGTGCAACGCACTATCACGCTACATATGTAGATCCATTCTGGGCTTCAAGTCTTCAGATGGTTGGACGCATTGGAGCACACATTTATTATCGCTGGGAGCAGAAATGAGCAACATATTTGTTATAAGTGACACACACTTTAATCATGCAAATATATTAGAATTTAAAGACTATCTTAATAAACCATGCCGTGAGTTTGACTCTGTTGAGCAAATGAACGAATGCATGATGGATAATTGGGTTAGTGTTGTTGGTCCTAATGATACTGTGATACATTGTGGTGATGTGTTATTTGGTCACAACAAAGTAGAATGGATGGAAGCAAACTTTGCTAAGTTGCCAGGTAAGAAAAGACTTGCGATCGGTAACCACGATAACGTAAAGCATCTTGCACCATTCTTTAAAGATATGCAGTTATGGATAGATATGGAAGGGTTCATATTTACTCATACGCCATTGCATGGAAGCACACTTGCTGAGAAGCACAGATTTAAAGAACCAAAGATAAATGTTCACGGACACATACATACAAATCCTTCTCCTGAAGGTCCTTATTTTTGTGCATGTGTAGAACAGATAAACTTTACTCCACTGAATATAGAATTAATAAAAGGAAATTAACTTGAAAAAAGCTAAACAAATAGATCTGATGGATTTAATAAAGCCACCAGTAGCCCAAGGCAATCGCATCATATCTAAACAGTGTGTTAACATACACGAGTTTTATCTTAGTGGTGACATCGAATCATCCGAAGATTATATAGATTGGTTCGATACGATTCGTTCTGCGAATGAAAACGATATTTTAAAGTTTTACATTAACTCATCTGGTGGCGATCTCTTTACAGCCATTCAGTTTATGCGAGTACTTTCTGAGACAGCGGCAAATATTGTTGTCTCAGTTGAAGGTGCATGTATGAGTGCAGCAACTTTAATCTTCTTACACGGCCATCAATTCGAAGTATCACCGCACTCTATGTTTATGTTTCATAACTATTCGAGCGGTGTAGTTGGTAAAGGTGGTGAAATGTATGATCGTCTAGCTCACGAAAAAGATTGGGCTGAAAGGCTATTACGAGAAGTTTATTCTGATTTCTTGACTGAAAAAGAGATTACCTCTATTCTTGATAACAAAGACATCTGGATGGATGGTGACGAAGTCATTAAACGTTTAAAGAAGAAAGTTAAAGTAATGGATAGGAAGTTCAAAAAGGCAGAAAAAGAATCAGTTGACACTGACGACTAACTGTGATATAATACTAACTAAATTATGCAAAAGGTGATCTATGGATATAAAACATCCGAAAATATTTGATACTGATAAGATCGAAGAACTCTATTCTAAAAAGGATGGAGTACCAGTAAAGTATGTAGTTACTACTGATTTAAAGAATAGTGACCAACCTTTGGACATTTTCTATAGGGAAACACCACATCCAGAGTTTGGCAATAAATACTTTGGTCTATACAAATCAAAAGATAGCTTGATGATTACAGATGCTGATTCTGTTGAAGACTTTGAGTTTGGTATGATTCAAGATAAAGATAATAACTGGTATTACTCTTCTTGCCATCATGATTGCCTCTTTATAGACGGTAAAATGATTGATGGTGGTAGAGTCTATATCAGGTCTACAGGTCTTGATGGCGTCTTTAAAATAAAAAATGGAGAATTTATAAATGTCGAAAATTGATCCCAACGAACTCTACGTGGTTGTAACAACTGTAAGCCAATTCAGGCAAAGGTATGTTGTACCCGTATCTGAATTACAAAAAACAAATCCAGATGTAGATATTATGAGTGAAGGTCCAATGGGTAAACCAATTGAATGGGCTAACGATAGTGTTACATGTGAAAACGTACGAGAGTTTTCTCAAAAATGGATTGGCGAACAAATTGTTGATACATTCCTACTTGATGAAGAACGCATTATAAACATCTGGGATAGAGACAACGATTATTTGAAAGATTGGACTCGTCAACAAAAGCTCGAATTTATTAACGCTTGGCAAGACAAAGATGAGTAAATACAGACCAGACAAATGGATGCTTGTAAAGATCGAAGGAACTGATCCTCATTATAGAGTGTTTGGTACTTGGATAAAAGGTAATCCCTTTAATGGCGACGACTGGAGATTAAACTCTGGTGTCGTAAAAGTAACTGAAGACGATGAAAAGTATTACTTTGATGGTCATTCAGGCTCAACCTATGAGTGTTGGAAAGATTCTTATGGCGCAACATCGTATGGGTGGGCTGTAATAAAGAATTATGAGCATGATCTTTTTATTCCTATGGATGAACAACCAAAGAATATTATGGATATTGATTGGATTATCACGTGAAGGTACAGATTTTTGGATATGGTTTCGTAGGTAGAGCACATGCATTAGCATTCTCGGACGATTATCATGTGTATGATCCTGCATTAGGTTCTAAAGATATTAATCAATATGCAGATGCTGTAATTATTGCAGTAAGTACTCCAGAAAGTAGAACCGGAGCATGTTATATGGAGAACGTTTATGATGCAATACAAATGTCTCCTGATGCTCCTATTCTAATCAAAAGTACTATATCTCTCGAAGGCTGGTCTGAAATACAAAGAATGTTTCCTGATAGATCAATTACATTTTCACCTGAGTTCTTACGTGCTCAAAATGCATTGGAAGATTTTAAGAATCAAGACGTTGTTTATATTGGTGGTGGTAACGTTTCTTTTTGGAGTACACTTTTAGCTGAACGTCTTAATGTAGATGTAGAGGTTGGAACTCCTGAAGCTTTGATTGTTGCTAAGTATATGCGCAATAGTTTCTTAGCTACTAAAGTTGCTTTCTTTAATCAAGTTTATGATTTATGCGAAAAGTCTGATATTAGCTATCACGAAGTTGCTCGTTTTATAACTAAAGATAGGCGCATTGGTGACAGCCACAGTAAAGTTACCGATGAACGTGGTTTTGGTGGGCATTGCTTTCCAAAAGATACTGCGGCCATAGTCGAATCTGCAAAAAGAATAAGTTGCGATTTGTCTATTATTAGTGAGGCAATAGATTATAATAAGAGGATTCAATCATGATTGTAGGGATTACATTTAGTACCTTTGATCTATTACATGCTGGACATGTATCGATGTTAAGAGAAGCAAAATCTCAATGTGATTATCTTATCTGTGGATTACAAATGGATCCAAGTCAAGATCGTGATGATAAAAAAGCTCCTGTTCAAACAATTGTAGAACGCTATACACAACTTAATGGTGTTCGTTATGTTGATGAAATTATTCCATATAATTGTGAAAAAGATGTCGAAGACATATTGACAATGCTCGATATTGATGTTAGAATATTAGGAGAAGAGTATAGAGATAAAGAGTTTACTGGTAAAGATATTTGCCGCAAACGCGATATTGATCTCTATTTCAATAAACGAGATCATAGATTTAGTTCAAGCGATCTCAGACAAAGGGTATGCGAACATGTTTAATAAACAAATGGAATTTAAATTTTACGATCTCTATCCTGAGCAGATCGAATTACCTTTAGACTATTCAGGAACCGAAAACGGCCTTACTTACTCATATAATATGAACATGCAAATTGGAACTCTTAATACGTATGCTATTGACGATATAACATATAATGATGTTTCAATAAATGTTGCTGGTGAAGAGATTTTAAAAGTAACTGATTATGGTCTTGTACTTAAACAAGAATCTGGTTGGTTAAAAACAAAAATAGGAAACTGGTTAGGAATCAATTATGAAAAATGATATTTATGATACCACTGAAATCCGTAAAAAAGATGGTGAACTCGAAAGCTTCTTGCATAACTTAGCAGCAAGGGAAAACAATGAACTTATCAGTCGTGTGGCTGAAAGGTTTTCTCAACTTGCTCGCAAAGCACATGATAGAAAGCATTGGACAGGACATGAATAATGAGTTATTTTACTTTATTCTTAGTAGTCGTTCTGCAGTCTAATTCAGGCGGCGACGACTCAATGCACTATTCTAAAATAAAGGCTTTTGAGTCTAGAGAAGCGTGCGAATTTGCAGGTTACTTGATTATGCAAGAATATACTCCACCAACACCTGGTGTAGGAATGATGTGTATTAGAACGGATGAAATATGATAAGATACGTTTTCGACGTCGATGGAACACTTACACCAAGCAGAAGTAGAATTGACGAAGAATTTAGATTATGGTTTGTAGACTTTATAAGCAAAAATAGTGTTTGGTTAGTTACTGGTAGTGACTACGATAAAACACTCGAGCAGCTTGGTCCAGAGATATGCGAAAACGTAGTAACTTGCTATAACTGTCAAGGTAATGACGTATGGCATCGCGGTAAACGGGTTAACACTAAGTCGTTTACTGCACCAAAAGACTTAGAGAATTTATTACTTGGTTGGTTGCAAGCAAGTTTATTTCCTCTTAGAACAGGTAATCATATCGAAAAAAGAAGAGGTATGTGGAACTTTTCTATAGTTGGTCGTAATGCGACTATGGATGAAAGAGCTGAATATGTTAAGTATGATGAATTAAACCGTGAACGCGAGAGTATTGCATATCAAATTAATTCTGAATTCGAAAATATTACCGCAACTGTTGGTGGTGAAACTGGTATAGATATCGGTAGAACTGGCGGCGACAAAAGACAAATTTTAGAAGACTTTAATGAAGACGATGATATTCGTTTCTTTGGAGACAAAATGGAGCCAGGTGGTAATGACTATCCACTGGCAAAAGCAAACAAACGTGGAAAGAATTATCACGTAAAAGATTGGCGTGACACATATAATAAACTTACACAAATGGCCGACACGGCAGGGTAAAAATGAAAATTAAGATTGGTAAATATCCTAGTAGATTAACTAGCACAATGTATGAAAAGCATATGAATAATAAATATGGTTTTAATCAATGGCCAGACAAAGGCGACTTTGCAGATTATTATATGGAAGCCGTTGACAAACTCTATCAAGATGTATATAATTTCTTTAATCGTATATGGTTTGATAGAAGAAAACAGAAGGTTAGTGTAACAATTGATCCACAAGATACTTGGAGTATGGACAGTACTTTATCTCATATTATACTACCAATGTTAATTCAATTAAAAGAAACTAAGCATGGTTCTCCACATGTGGACGATGTTGATGTTCCAAAAAGACTTAAATCAACAAGTGCTAAAGCAATAGAAAACGCAAACGATACTGATGAGTTTCATCATGATAGGTGGGAATATGTACTTGATGAAATGATCTGGGCGTTTGAACAAAAATGTAGAGATGATTGGTTAGAAGATTACTACGATTACGGCGAAGACGAGACGGGGGCATTTGGTTTGAGGCTGATTAGAGCTGACGAGAAAGGCAGAAAAGCTCATCAAAAAAGAATGTCAAATGGTTTTAAATTGTTTGGAAAATACTATGAAGGACTTTGGGATTAAGAAGAGACTGAATAAATGGTGGCGTATATGGGCACAGAGCTTAGGAGAAAAAGTAGGAGAATCTGATAGGCAAGCTGATGTTGTCGCAATAATAAGAACGTTTTGGTGGACAGTACATATTGCAACATGCTTTATGATCATAATCCACAACGCAACAAAGTTAGGATGGATTTGATTGTTTACAGTAGAGATGGAGTGGGACGAAACTGCTATAACCGTTTTAGATCCCACGGCGGAATATGAAGATTTTCAATGTATTATGTACGATGATGTTGTCTATTTAAGACAATGGGATCACGATCTCGATAGACATCACTACATAGTCATGTCGCCACAAATGATGCACATGTTTTTGACTTCCTTTAAACTACCAGAGGGAGCATATATTTTAGGAGATAAAGAATGATTACAATTTACGGTAAAGCAAACTGTGGTTTTTGCACAAAAGCAAAAGCGTTTGCAAAAGAACGACAATTAAAGTTCGAATATAAAGATGTTGGTATCAGTCAAGATACTTTAAATGAGCTAATGGATAGAGCAACAGGTACAGTAAGAAGTGTACCTCAGATATTCGTTAACTCTGAACATATTGGTGGATATAATGAACTCATCAAATATGTTGAAGACACGGGATATACCGGAACTGGTTACAGTTTGTAAAAATAAAGGTTGACATTTGTCAGCCTTTGTTGTATAATGGTATCTATATTATGAAGAAAGCGAGGTCTTTATCATGTCAATGCATATGATTAAAGGTGTACAAATACACGGAAAATCGACGAAGAAAGGTAGGCGTAAGCTTACCCAGAAGCAACTGTCCGATATGGAAGTTAAGTGGCGTCAACATAATAAAGCTATGCGAAGAAAGCATATGCACGATTTACAGTTCAAAGAATTTAGTGACTATATGTCATACGTCTTTGGAGAATATAAACCCAAAAAGAAGGAATTTAAACCCTATGTCCCGCCACAATCGTATGTCCGCAACACGACGCAGTATCCAAGCGCACCAACGCTCAAGACGTCGGATACAGTTCCAGGTTCTGGAAGACTCAAAGAAAACCCAAAATATACCGGAGATCTTATTGTCGGAATCGGAACAATGCACAAATCAAACGCAGTTCCAATCATGCGAGGAACAGAACAAGCAAAAGACATAGCAAATATGAGGCGCTAATGAATAATATTATTGCAGGAACAGCGCCACTCTACAAACGAGACTCTAAAGGTGGAGTTCGAATGTGGCGTGGTGAAGTAAGTGAAAGTGAAGGTAACTACTATTGGAGAGCCATTGCTGGTTTACAAGAAGGCAAACAGGTTGAGTCCGGTTGGAAAATTGTAGAGCAAAAGAATATTGGTAAAGCCAATGAAACATCTTTGCAACAACAAGCCGAACTTGAAATGTTGGCAGACTTTAAAAAGAAACTTGAACGTGGTTATTTTCGTAATATAGAAGAAATTGATAACTTCGAAAAAGTTAAGCCAATGTTGGCAGCAAAATACGAAGATGCTAAGTTTGATTGGGATAACAATGAATATTTTTCTCAACCAAAACTTGATGGCATTCGTTGTATTGCAAGAGCTGATGGATTATGGTCTCGTTCAGGTAAAGAGATACTTGGCGTACCACATATCCACGAAGCTTTAAAGCCTTATTTTTATCGCAATCCAGGCGCAATACTTGATGGTGAATTATACAATCATGATCTTAAAGATAATTTTAATAAGATCACATCATTAGTTCGTAAGAGTAAACCAAAGCCAGAAGATATTATCGAGGCTAAAGGTTTAGTTGAATATCACGTATATGATCTTGTTACAGAAAAAGCTGTATTTAAAAAGCGTATTAGTTCTATAAGATCTGTGGGTGATCTCGATCATATCCATTGTGTATCAACCCGTTCTATTTCAAATCAAGAACAAATGGACGAGTTATACGGTGAATATACTGAAGATGGATATGAAGGTCAAATGATACGTACTAACGATCCGTATCAACAAAATAAAAGATCAAAAACTCTTTTAAAACGAAAAGAATTTATCACTGAAGAATTTAATGTTCTAAGGGTAGAAGAAGGAAAAGGCAATTGGGCCGGTCATATCAAACGATTCGTCTTAGAAAAAGATGGCGAAGAGTTTGGAGCTGGCGTAAGAGGCAATCAAACTGTAATGGCGTCATTATTCGAGTCAGGTGTATCGCCTGATTGGGCAACATTACGTTACTTTCAATTAACGCCTGATGGCATACCAAGGTTCCCAGTTGTTATTGACTGGGGTTTCGGACAACGAGAGGATTAATAATAATGGATAATAGAATTCTAGAAATTCTAGCAAAAGAATCTGCTAGACAATCAGAAACTGTAGAGCTTATTGCAAGTGAAAACTTTGCAAGTGAAGCTGTTATGGAATTGTCTGGTAGTATCTTTACTAACAAATACGCTGAAGGCTATCCTGGACGTAGGTACTATAATGGATGTGAAAATACAGATAGTATTGAAACATTAGCAATCGATACAGTATGCGAATTGTTTGGATGCAATTATGCAAATGTACAACCA
This sequence comes from Rhodobacteraceae bacterium Water-Bin34, assembly GCA_900197625.1. Taxonomy (GTDB): domain Bacteria; phylum Pseudomonadota; class Alphaproteobacteria; order Rhodobacterales; family Rhodobacteraceae; genus Amylibacter. Next base: position 15,347 of record FZLS01000039.1, read on the forward strand.
CACTCTGGAGCAAACGCTAATCTTGCTGTATTTAAAGCATTTTTGAATCCTGGCGATAAAGTACTCGGTATGGATCTTGCAAGTGGTGGACACTTATCGCATGGTGCTGAAGTAAATGTATCAGGTGCTTGGTTTAGTTCATACACATATGGAGTAGATGCAAACGGCTATCTTGACTATGATGAAATTAGAGAAGAAGCTATTGAGCTTGAACCTAAAATGATTATTGCTGGAGCAAGTGCATATCCTCGACAAATTGATTGGGCAAAGTTTAGAGAAATTGCTGATGAAGTAGGCGCAATGCTACTCGTCGATATGGCTCACTATTCTGGTCTTATTGCCGGTGGAGTATATGATAGTCCAATTCCTTATGCAGATGTTGTTACATCAACTACACATAAAACACTGCGAGGCCCTCGTGGTGGGATCATTCTGTGGAACAATAAAGACTATACACGTAAAATTAATAGTGCTATTTTCCCAGGCACGCAAGGCGGTCCATTGATGCATATCATTGCAGCAAAGGCTCAGTGTTTTATCGAAGCTTCTAATTTAGATTTTAATAATTATGCAGCCCAAGTAGTTAAGAACGCTCAAGCAATGTGTGATGTATTCAATAAATACGGTTTCAAAGTTTTAACTGGTGGTACTGATAGTCATATCATCTTAATGGATTTAAGTGAAAGCAAATATAGTGGTCGTGAAGCTGCAGATAGATTGGAAGCAGTTGGTATTACAGTAAATAAAAACGGAGTACCAGACGATCCTCGTTCCTTTATGGAAACAAGTGGTATTCGTATCGGAACTGCAGCTGAAACTACTCGTGGATATGATGAAGCACGATTTAAAGAAATCGCTCAAGTAATTGTAGACGTACTGCAATAGGAGACTTATGCCAACATATTCATATGAATGTAAAAAGTGCGGACATGAATTTGATATACTTCAAAGGATCAGCGATGATCCACTTAAAGATTGTCCAGAATGTAAGGCAAAGGAATTAAAGAAAGTAATTAAACCTTCCGAAAGCGGTGGGTTTGCACTCAAAGGGAAAGGCTGGTTTAAGAGCGGTGGTTACTGACTATAAATAACTCTATATGAATAAACTATGGAGTTGCTATGTGGTTGTACCAAGGTGAGGAATTCACCTCTGAAATGATTGAAGATTGGGTAGGGTTTGTTTACCTTATCACTGATCGATCAAACGACATGAAATATGTGGGTAAGAAATTACTTACATCAAAAAGAAAGTTACCACCGCTTAAAGGTAAGAAAAGACGAAGAACTGTAGTAAAAGAAACCGATTGGCAAAAATACTATGGGTCTTCTGAAGAAGTTAAATTGATGGTTGAGGAAAAAGGTGCAGATAATTTTCACCGTGAAATCTTAACCTTATGTAAAAGTAAAGGTGAACTTGGTTATTTAGAAGCCAAGTATCAATTTGAGCACGATGTTTTGTTAAGAGACGACTATTACAACGGTATCATCCAATGTAAAATACATAGGAACCACGTAAAAAGTTTAAAATAACAGTTGACATTTTGCTGAATGTATGTTATATTAGATAATATAAATTTATTATCTTTCAATGGAGAATATTATGATTGTAACTCGTAAAAGCGTTCTTACCGGTAAATCCCGTACAAGAAACATTTCAGTTGATCCAAAAGATCTAGCACTATATGAAAGTGGTGCATGTTCTATGGCTGATGCTATGCCTTATCTAACCTCCTCTGATCGAGACTTTATTATGGTTGGTATAACTGACTCTGAGCTCAAAAATGCTTTTTCAACTGAATTGCAAGCAATAGTTAATGATAAGTTTGGAGCCTAAGTTTGATTGTACTGTTTAATGGGCCACCGGCCTGTGGAAAAGACCACGCTGCTGATTACTTTAAAGCTAAAGGATATAAACACCTTTCGTTCAAGTATCAGCTATTTAAAGAAACAATTAAGTACTTTAATGTTGGATCGGAATGGTTTATGGAACGATATAATGATCGTTCTTTAAAAGAAGTTCCAACGTATTGGCTTGGAAACATGTCCTGTCGCGAGGCAATGATCTATGTTTCAGAAGAAAAGATCAAACCTCGTATGGGTTTAGATTACTTTGGTAAACTCGTAGCAGATGAAATTGATTTATCGAAAGACTATGCAATTTCTGATGGCGGCTTTATCGATGAGTTATTACCGGTAGTTGAAAAAGTTGGCAATAAAAACTTTCGCCTAGTACAACTTACCCGTGAAGGTCACGACTTCTCGTCTGACTCTCGTAGATACTTTGATGGTAACATAACTAAAGAATATATACTAAATAAACCAACACAAGTTGAAAAAAAGTATGTACTTCCTCATAAGTTTGATGTAATATCATATAGAGTACACAATAACTCAACTCTTAAAGACTTCAATGAAGCTCTAGAAGAGATCTATGAAAATGAAATAAATATTAATGTGAAATAGGAGCTATACTATGTTAAATCAAGATGAAATCAAAACTGCCCTCCATAACGGAGTTTGTTCAATTACCTTTACAAAAGTAAATGGCGATGAGCGTGTAATGCAGGCTACACTTAAAGCAGATCTTCTGCCAGCAGTAGTAGAAAAAGTACTTGCCGAAGGTGAAACGCCACCGGCACCTAAAAAACCTAACCCAAGTGTTCTAGCTGTGTATGATGTAAATGCACCTGGATGGCGCTCATTCCGCTGGGACTCTTTGAAAAGCTTTCAAGTGGAGTAATAAATGAGCATGATTTACAATGGTGACGTCGTAGAGACCGAACTATCTAAAAATTCAAAGGGTGGTACCGAGATGATGCGAAAGCGTCTTCTCGACACCGTTCAACCAGAATTGCTAAATGGGTTTGCAATTCATTTTTCGCGTCCAAGGGATATTCCTGAAGACGTTCTTAATATAATGTATTGTCACGACCTTGCTGAAGATCCTGAAAATGCGATCTTACAAGACGGTGGATGGAAGAAATTCGATCACTTTGTTTTTGTTACAGCATGGCAACGTGATCAGTACATTACGTACTTTCAAATTCCATATTCTAAATGTTCGGTTATTCCTAATGCTATTGAAAAGCGTTATGAAGCAGAAGAAAAGAATACGGAAACAATTAGATTTATCTATCACACTACTCCACATCGTGGTTTAGAACTTTTAGTACCAGCATTTGACGCACTCACAAAAGAATATGATAATATTCATCTCGACGTGTATTCATCATTTGCTATCTATGGTTGGCCTCAAAGAGACGATCCATACGTTAAATTGTTTACAGAGATACACAATCATCCAAAGATGACGTATCACGGTTCTGTTCCTAACGATCAGGTACTTAAAGCATTAGATAACTCGCACGTATTCTTATATCCTAACATATGGAAAGAAACATCGTGTATCGCGTTGATTGAAGCAATACGATCTGGATTGATATGTATTCATCCAAATTATGGCGCACTCGCTGAAACAGCAAGTAATGCTACAATTATGTATGACTATACCGAAGATCCAACAGCTCATGCTTCAATGGCTTATGCAGTCGGTAAAAGTATACTCGAGGCTCAGAAGAACGATCCTCAATTCTTTAACCGGTTTACAAGATCAGACAAATTTGGTCTTGTCCCTAACGACATCGACACCTTCGGTCATCTATGGACTAAACTCCTAAGAGAAAAGGCTGTCGCTGAAAATAAGGGTTGACAATTACATCTACATAGTTTATTATAGATTATGTAGATTAAATTAAAACGGAAAATATTATGGCTATATTAGTAGACTACAATCAGGTTATCCTGGCTTCGCTGTTTGCAAGCATTGGTAACCACACAGATGTGGCAGCAGATGAAAATATCATTCGCCACATGTTTTTAAACTCAATACGATCAAACCGTAAAAAATTCTCAGAAGAGTATGGTGAAATCGTAGTTTGTTGCGACGGTAAAAATACGTGGCGCAAAGAAGCATATCCTTACTACAAAGCAAATCGTAAAGCTGGTAGGGATAAATCAGGAATGGACTGGAATGCATTGTTTCAAATAATGAATAATGTCCGTACTGAAATTAAAGATTTCTTTCCTTATAAGGTAATTCATTTAGATCATTGTGAGGCAGACGATATCATCGGTACTGTTATTCATGAACACGGATCTGAATTGAATATCGGTTCTGAAAAGTTCCTTATTCTTTCAGCTGATAAAGACTTTATTCAGTTGCAAAAATACGCGAATGTCGATCAATATGATCCTATTCGTAAGCGTTGGATTCGAAATGATCAACCAGCTGCATACCTTGAAGAACATATCCTTAAAGGAGATACAGGTGATGGTGTACCAAACATCTTATCACCAGATAATTGTTTAGCAGTTGGAGAGCGTCAAAAAGCTATGACTAAAAAGCGTTTGGCTCTTTACTCTCAAGGTCCAGAAGTAATGGACGAAGAAACATTACGTCGTTTCTATCGTAACAAAATGATGATTGATCTTAACGAGATTCCTCAAAAGTATCAAGATCAGGTTCTGGAAGAATATAATAAAGAAGAAAGTGTTGGTAGAGAACATCTATTTAATTTCTTTGTACAAAAGAAACTCAAGCACTTAATCACAGATATACAGGACTTTTAAGTATGGCATTAAGAAAATCAATAACCGAGATTATCAACGAGTGTGCGGCGCATAAAACGCCAAAGGCTAAAGTTGAGGCATTGCGTGCAAACGATAATGCTCCGTTGAGAACAATCTTATCTTATACATATGATAAAGGGATTGAATTTTTAATCCCTGATACGCCACCACCGTGGAAACCAAATGAATACGAAGATGAAGCTAAAACGTTGTTATACACTGAAGCTCGTCGTCTGAAGATTTTTATTAAAGGTGGTGGATATGACAATTTGAAGCAGCTTAAACGAGAGCAATTGTTTATCTCTCTGTTAGAAGATGTGGATAATGGTGATGCACATACTTTAGTACACATGATCTCTAAGAAGCCTTTCAAAGGTTTATCGAGGAAGATCGTTATGGAAGCATTTCCAAACTTAATACAAAACGAAGAATGATATAAGGGCATAGTCAAATGGGTAAGAAGCGCATCAAGAAATTCCGCGACGCTTGGGAAGATGATGAGTGGGGTACTGACGAAGATTACAAAACGAATGGTAAGAACAAAAGTGGCAAGCAGCGAGCAGTAAAAGAGGCTCGTCGTCAAAAGTTCTCAGATCGTTGGTATGATGACAACAATAACATCAAAAGAAAGCCAAAAAAGTCAAAATAATTCACTTTAAAGTGAAATAAACAGTTGACATTTCCTTTTAAATGACTTATAATGTATATAACAAATGAGGAAAAGGACTACTAGAAACGATTCAAATTAATTTCAAATAAAAGTGAAATAACAGTTGACAATCGCTTCGAACTAGTTTATAATGTATACATAATCAATCAAAAAGGAAATATACTATGACTAAATATGCTAAATTTGACAAATCTACTCTTAAAGCTCTTCGTTCAGAAATGCAAGAAGTAATGAACAAGTACGCTGTTAAAGCTAACTTGGATATTAACGTTGGTAACATGCGGTTCTCAGATGCTGAAGTTACTATCAAGGTAGAAGCTAAAATCAAAGGTGGTGTTACTAGGTCTGATATGATGCTTGAAGCTATGGCAAAATCAGCTGGTCTTAAAATGACTAACTCGAATGGTGATACCTTAACTGGTTATAACTCAAGAGCAAAAGCTTATCCTTACCAGTACACATGCGGTACTACAGGAAAGCGTTACAAATGTTCGCCAACTCAAGCTAAAATGAAGTTCGCTTCATAATTTAATTTCAAATTAAAGTGAAAAAGGGGTTGACATTCAATCCCTTTTTTGTTATAATAGTAATATAAATTAAATTAAACAGAAAGTATGAATATGAATCTAAATGAAAAAGTAATCTTAACAGACGTAGATGGAGTCCTTCTTGATTGGCTCTTCTCATTTACGCAATGGATGGAAAAACACGGCTATAAAACAGTCGAAGGTGGCGAAAATAGCTACGACGTTACAATACGTTATGGTCTAGAAGAAGTTGAAAAAGAACGTCTAGTTCGAATGTTCAACGAGTCAGCTTGGATACGTTGTTTACCACCTTTACGTGATACTATCAAGTACGTTAAAAAGCTACACGAAGAACATGGATACGTATTCCGTGTTATCAGTTCTTTAAGTAACGACTATTATGCTCAGCATTTACGTACTAAAAATCTAATCGAAATGTTTGGACCAAGTGTTTTCGATACATTTGTCTACTTAGATACAGGTGCTGATAAAGATGATGCATTGGAACAGTATCGTGGTAGTGGATGTTGGTGGATCGAAGATAAACCAGAAAATGCATGGCTTGGTAACGAACTTGGCTTAGACTCAATCCTTGTAGATCACACTTTTAATCGTGATCCTAAGCATGATGGTCTAACTCGAGCTAAAAACTGGAAAGAAATTTATCAAAAAATCACCGGAGAATAGGGTTTCCAGCTTGGCTCGATTATAAATATAATCAGTAATACAAGCCTAACATAAAAATTCGTTAAGCTAACCTTGTATTATGGGTTGGCTTTTTTTATATTATAACATAGGAGAATGTATGCCTACATATACATTTGAAAACACTAACACTAACGATCTTGTTGAAGTCACAATGAAGATCGCAGAGCTTGATCAGTTCAAGCTAGATAACCCGCACTTATCACAAAGAATTGTACGCCCTCCATCACTTGGAGATGCGCACCGTCTTGGGCTTAAAAAGCCTGATGACGGATTTCGTGATGTTCTCAGAAACGTAAAACACCACCACAAAAGGAATAACATCAATACTTGGTAATTTGAATTTGAATGATGTATCCTATAACAACTAGGAGAGTTCAATGGCAGCTAAACAGCGAAGATTATCCAGAAGAGAAAAACAACGTCAACAACGAGATCAGGAGCATATGGTAGGAATCTTAAATCAAAACTTTGGTATGAGACACATAACACCATTAACACCAACTCAAGAGGATATGTTTAAATCTTATCAACAGGGTAACAACATCGCGGCCATCGGAACAGCAGGTACAGGAAAAACGATGTGTGCTATGTATTTAGCACTAAACGACGTACTTAAGAAAGGAGGATATGAACAAATCATCGTAGTTAGATCTGCAGTTCAGACACGCGAACAAGGCTTCATGCCAGGAAGCAAAGAGCAAAAAGAGGCACTTTATTCAGTACCTTATTCAGATATCGTCAACGACTTATTCGGTCGTGGAGATGCATATCAAATCTTAAAGCAAAAAGGCATGGTCAAGTTTATGACATCCTCATTTGTCAGAGGTTTAACATTCGATAATTCAATTATTATTGTTGACGAATGTCAATCTATGACGTACCACGAATTAGATACAATTATCACACGAGTAGGAGAATCGTCCAAGATTGTATTTTGCGGAGACACAAGGCAAGATGACTTAGCGACATCTAGGAATCGAGCAGAAGTTTCCGGACTTAAAGAATTTTTACGCGTTATCAAAAGAGTGGATAGCTTCGACACTATTCAGTTTACACCGGATGATATCGTTCGGTCAGGACTCGTAAAAGAATATATATTAGCAAAGGAAAGATTACAAGTCGCGGCTTAACAGCCAAAAACAAGGATGCCCTTCGGGGCATTCTTACTTTAATAGGATATAAAAATGTTTGTAACAAGATTATTTGTGGATAGACACTTTGGACATGCAAGTCCAACACCTAATCCATTTCACGCAACGCCATATGTGGCTTCGCCCAACTCAAGAGTAACAGCTAATGGTATTCCTGTAGTTGTTGTCGGTGGAGCAACTGCATGCGGCGACTTTGCAGTTGGCGGTTCAGCCTTTGTAACTGCACAAGGTATTCCAGTCCATAGAATGTTTGATGCTACAAGTGGTCACGGATCATTTCCACCAAATGTATCAGCCGGCGGATCTTCAACCGTTATTGCTTGGAAATAAGAAATGCCTAAGTTAAACTACGCGCAGATATTTGCTGACATAGAAAACTCAGCGCCAGGTTCACCAACACGAGCTGCGCTAAACGCTTTAGTTTATAATTTTACTCCACCTTCTCCATTACCTGAAGGTGAGACTATCGATGATTATTTACTTACACCAACAGAAAAAGAATTCTTTGCCTATATGGCAGACGACTATATTGTAGATAACCCAGGATATGTAAGCCCAGCAGGTCAAGTTACCCTTGCTTATACATTCCCAGATTACGTTGTCAGCGGTTATATAAATATAGAATATCCAGACAGTGGATTGTATGCTGCTGCCGGATATGTACAAGAAGGTTATTTAGAATTAACAGATACATCAATCAGCAGTGGTTTTAGTTCGTACGTGGGCCAATACTACAATGATCTAGGGGAAACAACGTAATGTCAATTACAAAAAGAAATGATAAAGGCTCAGCCTTAACTTATGACGAAATGGACGATAACTTTGATGCTATTGCTCCACGTACAAGTGCAACAGGATCTATTCAAATTCCAGCCGGCGATACGAGCGCAAGAGACGGTTCACCATCAGATGGTTACTTAAGATACAACACAAGTCTTAATTCCTTTGAAGGATATCAAAACGGTGCTTGGGGTAACCTAGGTTCTGGCGGCGGAGGCGGTGGCGGTGACGTTAACCAAAACGCTTTCAGTATTTTATCAGTTTCAGGTCAAGCAAGTGTTTCCGCAGATACAGCAACAGATACCGTAGAGTTCATTGCTGGTTCAAATATTACTCTTACAACAAATTCAACAAACGACAGTATTACAATTGCAGCTTCAGGTCTCACTCAAGATTTTGCATATTCAAGTTTAACTGGCGTACCATCATCTTTTCCTCCATCTGGACATAACCAAGATTGGAGCACAATTACAAATACACCAACTACATTAGCAGGTTACGGAATTACCGATGGCGGTGGTGGTGGAGGCGGAGCACAAGGTGTTCAAGGTTTCACTGGTCAAACTGGCGGAAACGGTCTTCAAGGTTTTACTGGAGCTCAAGGTACAAACGGTATTGGATTATCTGGTAACCAAGGTATTCAAGGACCTGAAGGCGGAGGTGGCGGAGGCGCTGGTAACCAAGGTGTTCAAGGTCTTCAAGGC
>FZLS01000099.1 GCA_900197625.1 Rhodobacteraceae bacterium Water-Bin34
TTGCATTACAAAGTAATAACTATTATGAAATAGATGAGCATACTCATTGTGTTAGCTCTGCTGTAGAACTCGCAGATCAATACGATATAAAAGAAGTATACTATGAGGGTGAGCTCGAATTTGATAAATACACACGATATATGGTGATAGGAAGAGTATGAAAGAAACTTTAGATAATATTAAAGAAGATAAAAACTGGTTTTGCCCTCTTCCCTTTAATCACATATACTCAAACTCTGATGGCTCATGGATGCCTTGCTGCTTAAGTAGACCTACTATAGTACCAGATAAAAACATTATTTCTTCTGATAAAAAAATAATGCACAACACTGAAAACACTTCAATGATTGATTGGTGGAAATCTGATACTATGAATGGCATCAGGGATGAAATGATAGGTAAAAGTAAAGAAACAAAGCTTACTGATCATTACTGCTTTAAGTGTAAAAATCAGGAAAGAGTAGAAGGTACATCTTCTAGGATAGGTTGGAAGAACTCAGTATTATATACTCTAAGTCACCATCAATCCTCAATGGCCTCAATCGTAGCTGTAGATTCCTATAAAGATTATAATGAGATGGATTTATCAGATATTGACGATCGGTTTTTAAGTTTAAAATTAAGAATATTTGGAAACTTGTGTAACCTATCATGCTATATGTGTTGGCCTCATAATTCTAGTACACGGATTAAAGATGTTAAAAAGCTCCCAGATGAATATAAAGACGTTTGGTTTAAGAGCAATGTTACTGATGATGGTATACCTAAAAGCATTTCCAAAGTAAATAAAGATCAATTTAAAAAGTCTTTAGAGCAAATAAAAGATATTGCTCATCTAATTACTTCTATTAAAATTACAGGCGGCGAGCCTATGATGATGGATAACCATTATAAACTCCTAGATTTACTTATTGATTCGGGAGATGCCAAACATATTCAGCTAAGATATCAAACAAACTTTACTAAGTTTAGCCGAGGTGAAGAAGCCTTTTTTAAATATATGAAAGAATTTAAAAGTGTAGCTGTTCACATCTCTATTGATAGTGTAGGTGAATATGATGAGTATATTAGAAAAAATGGAAGTACTAATACTGTAGATAAAAACATAGATAAATTAAGAAATCTACCAAATGTTTCTTTTGGAATTGCCAATACTGTATCAATGTTAAGTATATTGAATCATGCTGAGTTTCATGAAAAGTGGAAAGACGCATATGTTAATTATTTTGTGTTAACAGCTCCTGACTATCTTTCTATAAAGCATCTTCCTGACAAAATCAAAAAAAGGTTAATAACCGAAACCACACAAGAAAATATTATAAAAATGCTAAAACAAGAAAGAGACGATTCTCAATTTCAAGTAGCTATTAAGTATTGTTTAGATCTTGATATATTATATAAAAGAAACAGAGGAATATTTGACCTTTGGCCTGAATTGGAGCAATACTATGTACAACCCAGCTGATAATTTAGAATTCTTTGCTCGTAATATTAACTTAGATATTACTCACAGATGCGTTCTTCAATGTCCTAGATGTATGAGACAATTTAAACCAGGCTTACACAAAAGAGGACACGATATATCTGTTGAAGACTATGAAAAAATATGTAAAGCATGGCATACAGTTCTTCTTTGTGGGCAAATGGGAGATCCAATATATCATGCAAAACTTCATGATCTATTGGATGTTAATATAGAGCAAAATAATCGTTTACAGATATCAACAAACGGCCATGGTAAAAAAGACGAATGGTGGGATACATCTTTTGCTAAGACGCGTGAGCTAACAAGTCATGAGTGGATATTTGGCATAGATGGTTTACCTAAAGACAGCCATGTGCATCGTGTTAATCAAAACGGCGAAGCTGTTTTTGAAAAAATGGTTGAAGGTGCAAAGCAAGGCAATACTATACTCTGGCAATATATCGTTTTTAAATATAATGAGAACGATATTGAAGAAGCTACTAAACTGGCCAGAGATAATAATATTAAATTCGTTCTCTTAGAATCAAGCAGATGGCTAGGAGAAGACGATCCGCTTCGCCCATCTAAACATTATATTGATAGAACACTTGGACGTGAGATCGAAATGTTAGGAACACAAGTATGAGTAAAATTATAGTAAGCGATCTTGCTAGCGACAGGCCCAAGTTAACTAAAGAACAAATACGGGATATGGAAGTAAAACTGTATCCTAGATGTTTAGATCTAGAACAAAGGAAACCGCCAGCATATAGTGCAGCAGGATATATTCTCCCTTGTTGCTGGGCGGATACCGCTAAATGGGATGGTTTTGAAAAACTTGTTCAAGAGCATTTGCATATAAGTAACGTTAAGGATGTTGATGAGATATTGTTTTCTGATGAATGGGATGAGTTTTTTCATAATCTAATAGAGAATCCTATAATGGCTCCTCGTGTGTGCAAGGTTAAATGCTGCACCAAAATGTCATTTAAGTCAAAATTCGTAATAAGATAAAGGTGTAATTATGAAGTTAACAGTAGGTGATCGATCAATAGGATTTTTTGATTTTGACTATAAAAAAATTGCGGGTGGTAATAGAATAGGTGTATCCTTATCAGGTGGTACTGATTCTGCAATTCTTTTTTATCTTATGGCAAAACACTTACCGAATGATGTGGTTTTAGTACCATGGTCTTCATATGAAGAATCAGATAATCCTTTAAAAGAGAGGCCTCTTACTATAGAAGCAGCTGAAGAAATTATAGACTTTGTTAGAAATGCATTTCCAAATGCAAACATTGCTGAGCACTATAAGTTTACATTTGATAGAAATTGCCCAATACTTTATAAAAAAGCAGAGCTTGTTAATGTTCCAAGTTGGAATATGTACCCTATGTCAACTATGGGCGTAGTAAAAATGGTTGCAATGTGGGAAGAAGAACAAAAAGCACTTGATAATAATATGTTTGGTATGTTAGTTGGAGGAATAACGATGAATCCTCCTATCAAAGATATGGAAAGCGGCTGGCAGCCTTCAGGATGGAAACATCGATCTGGCCCAAAATATGAAGCTAGAAGATCTAGAGTTTCTCAAACTTTATATCATTCAGATTCAAAACATAGATTATCGTCGTATCATCCATTTGTGAATGTAGATAAATCGTTTGTTGCTGGATTATATGAACAAGAAGGACTTATGGATACGCTGTATCCAATGACTGAAAGCTGTACAGGATTTGCAACAGAGACCAATTGGTTTACTGAGCCCTGTAAACAGTGTTTTTGGTGTTGGGAAAAGTATTGGGCATTTGGTTCATATGACGGCGGATTAACAGAATAATATGATACACATACTCACTCTTAAAGTCGGTACTAAGTACTCTGCAGATTATGTAAACAAATTATATGATAGTATAAAACGTAATACTACAAAAGAATTTAAACTTTATTGCTATACTGAAGATAAAAAAGGTTTACATTCCGATATAAATGTGATACAATTAAATAATCCAGATGAGTTTAAATTGCAGTGGCATAAACTAAAGTTTCATAAGATTAACTTTGGTGGTATACCTACAGGTGAGAAATGTCTTATACTTGATATTGACTGGATTATTACGGGTAATATCGATGAGATATTGGATTACGACTTACCAGAAAGAACCTTTGGTTGTTTTGAAAGATGGTGGTCTAACCTAAGATCTTTCTGTAAAATCAATGGTGGATTTCAAATGTTCTATATGGGAGATACACATCAGCTATGGACAACATTTAAAAAGACGCCTGAACATTGGCAAGAGTATTATATCAAAGAAGGATTAGCGAGTGGGCCAGTCAATGGAGAACAGAACTTTATTGATACACATGTCACATTAGATAGAACCTGGCTTCCAATGGAATGGTTTGCTAAGCACTACGAAGATGAATATTTTAAAATACAGCTGAACTGGCATATGGAAGTAAACAATAAGGAGCCGTACTTTATGAGTGGTGAGTTCTGTGATACTATTAAGATGGTACATTTCTCTAATGCTAATAACAGAATAGAGCTAATACAAGACGAATGGATCAATGATTACTGGTACTAATAAATATGTTATAATAAAGATGGGAATTGAAGATGATGACTGATGATGAAAAGGCGTTATTTCGCTTATATACTATGGCAGATTGGTTAGAGTTTAAAGGCTTTAAGCAAAAGAAAATACTAGAAGAATTAAAACCATACGATAATGACTGGAAACGATATAATCCTAAAAAGCCTAATAACCGCTGGGGCTTAAGTGTTACTAGTATTGATGGTGGACTTTCTGGAATACCAGATCTTACTAGTCTGTTAGACTATGAACTACAAACCGGAATATGTTTAAAAAATGAAGACTTGGCCGTACCCACACCTGTGTGGACTGACAGCACCGAACTAAAACGATTACTTGAACCATGGAAAAAATGGGTAACTCGGTGCCATTTCTTGCGTATGGACAGAGGTAGTTTTTTTCCTGATCATAATGATGTTAACAAACATGATTTTAGTTATGACGAAATTAGACTAATTGGTTTTGTTGATTGTAATGAATATAATTTTAAATGGCTATACGATGATAAAATCATTAAGGGTAGTCCAGGTTCTCTTTGGTATTTTAATGGCAACAAAAGACATTCTGTATTTTCAACACAAGACGGCGTGATGCTATTAGTTGTTTGTTTAAAATGGGACAAAGATTTGTTCTTACATATCTTAGATAATAGCAAAGCAAGATAATGTATTCTTTAGTATGGTGTCTATCAGGAGTTCTGTCTGGAGTTGTATTCGGCATTATACCAGGCGCAGGTCCTTTCTTAGCTATTGCTACGATATATCCTTTACTATTACACTTAGATCCGTTTAATATATTAATATTTTATATTGCTCTTCTTATCACATCAAATTATACTAATAGTGTAACAGCCATTCTTTATGGTATACCTGGAGATCCTACAGCTGTAGTAACGGCAAGGCATGGACATACTTTATTTCTGAAGGGTGAAGGTCATCTTGCAGTGAGTAGCAATGCATTATCTAGTACAATAGGATCTATCTTTGCAATATCATTATTTCTTTTGTTTCTACCGAACATTTATATAGCTTTTCAATTTTATAATAGTACCATACAACTTGTAGTAATCTCATTAGCAGTAGTGTTATTAACATTGTTATCTAAACAAAAGATATGGAAAACCATTCCGTTGTTTATATTAGGTGGGGTGTTTGCAAAGATAGGATTTGATAATCTATCGTATCAAACTTGGGGTACCTTTGGCATTGATTATTTGACATTAGGTATTCCATTTAGTGCAGTAATGATAGGCTTATATATTATACCGGAGATAATAAAGTTTCGAAATTTAGATATAACTCAACATCAAACGATTACTAAGTTTGGGTATGCTAGAAATACATTAGGCGCGACAGGTATAGGAAGCTTTGTAGGGTTTTGGTGTGGTCTTATTCCTGGAGTTACTAATATCTTAGGTAGCTATCTGAGCTCTAACCTTGTTAAGACAGACATAAAGAAAATAGCAGCGGCTGAGGCAGCAAATAATAGTGGAGCATTGAGTTCACTGTTGCCATTAATCATCCTTGGAATACCAATCGTAGGTAGTGAGATATTAATATACTACCTAATTATAACTAAGGGATTCACGTTCGGAATAGACACTCTACCAGTATTTTCTGATATACTATATTACATACCTTTAATATTAGGCACATGTCTATTCTTGTCATGGACTTGTTTTAATCAACTTGGAAGTTTAGCATTTCTATATAAGAAATATAGAAATTCATTTGCGATAGGCATTGTATTATTTATCTCTATTATGAGCATATACATATATCCGGTAAAGGAATGGATGATTATAGCTCTGGTTGTGTTAAGCGTGTTGGGATATTGCCTAAAGAGCTTAGATACGTTTCCTGTACTATATGGGTATTTTTTAACAGATTTATTTTGGGATAACCTAATGCGTGTTATTGTAATATACGGATGAAGAATTTAATACTAGGATATGAGCGTGGCCGTAATAAATGGGAAACTATTCATAGAGCCCTGTTAGATATAGGTCAAGAGGCTGATGTAGTCGTAGAGGACTTTGATAAAATAGAAGGACCATATGATAGAATTATCACTGTGGCAGAAAGTCTATTGCCTATTCAAGCTGAGCTAGAAAAGAAATGGGGTCTTAGTAACCTATCAATAGAATCAGCTAATATTTTATCTGATAAGAAACTAATGGATGATTTTTGTATTAGTATTGGACTAGAGAGTCTTATACCTGATAGTGTTATACCAAAATCTCCAAGTGATTTGGATATATTTAAAGATAGACCCTTTATAATAAAACCAACAATAGGTTCAGGCACTAAACAACAACGATCTTTTGATTACGTAACCTTTAATAACCAAGAAGATTTTCTGCAGACTGTTGATGATTCTTTTTTTGAAGATAATAACAGAGGATATGATCAAACATCATTTAATAATAGAACTAGTTACTATATGGCACAAGAGCAGTTGCCTATAGAAGCCGATCTATACGCTCCGTATTATTATGGAAAGAATAATATACTTTGGGTTAAGAGCAATATCGCTGTAAATAAAATAGATGAATACAGCTATGAAACTAGATGTTCAAGCTGGATGAGTATTCCTACTGATGCTGTACCAATAGATATAAAAGCAGAAGCTCAAATGTTTATAGATGCAATAACCGATGAATTACAATTAAAAGACATGTTTTTTTCTGGTCCTGACTATTATAAGTGGGGATCAAATATAAAATTGATAGATGCTAATCCAAGGCTTGGCCAGGGTCTTCAGATAATAAACATCATACATGATTATACTATTATTCCTAAGATATTATCAGGAAAACCATTCTCAATTAAAAATCATTTTTTGTGGAAGATTTCTACACTAAAGCCAGGTAGAATAAAGAGCATATCTGATACATCACATTTGAGCGAACATCTAGCTAGAACGAATAGAAAAATAAAACCTGGTATGATAATTCCAGAATTTCAGCATACTCAAATGGATGGATTTCGGCAGGCTTTATACATAAAGGGCACTAACGAATCTGATATGCTAAAAACATATGAGACCGTTAATGCCCAATTACAGGATTGTATTGAATATTATTGAGTGTTTAACTCAACAGCAACATTGACTTTATTAACAATAGCTTCAGCATTGTCAGCATTTACAACCTGTGTAAGAGTACCATCAAATGCAGTTTGCCATGCTTCAGTTTCTACTAATGCCTCAACAGTTTGACGATACTGTTTTACAGCATGCTCTTCAGCATTCACTGATAGAATTACATCAACAAAGGCAAAGTCTAAATCACCAGTTGCACTAAATGCAAAACATGTGCCATCAACTTCTACTTTAGCTTGCTTAGTTTGAGTAGTAAAAATAGTATCTGCATCTTTACCAAGATATCCTCGTACTGTATCACCACTACCGCCGTATGGTACAACGTTAAAAGTAATACCATTATCAGAGCCTAAAGTATCAACAAACTTTGTGACTGCTGGTGAGTCTCCCCAAGTAGCAAGGTTAATTGTTTGTCCTGCCATTTCTTCTACCGAATTATATGTACGGCTGCACAAGATTGTCTCATATGCTTGAACTGCAACAATAGTATCTTTATCCATTACTACAGCCGGTAGAGACTTATCACCTGGCCACTCTGTGCTCCACATAGTCAGCACGTTATTATTATCAAAATGCGTATTAGCAATTACTGGATTGCCGGCTTGAACAAAATTATGATTAATTTTTTCTCCGATCATAGTTAGCACAGCCATAAAACCACCACTGTCACTTCCAGTATTAACAACTGTTGTTACATCATGAGCATACGCTGATGATGAAGCCATTAATGCTCCGCTTACTGCCAAAGCACCTACATATTTTTTCATTATCTTTCTTCCTTCGTTTTATATAATCAGTTTGTTAACGCATACCTATTTGGTATGCGTTTATATATACAAATAAGAATAGTGTATATTGTTTATATTATACCACATTTCGTCGTACTTGTACACAGTAAATAATGATAATGGCATAAAAAAAGGAACTAGTCAATCTTGGAAACCTACAACAACGTCGTTATAATAAGTGCAGATAGAAATGGCAGTACAGCGTTTCAGCACAATATATTAGGATCTTCTAATTTTAATAACGCTCAGCTTCTTTGGATGGGTGAATGCTTTAATCAAGATAGTGACAAGGGACAATTGCCTGGTTGGTATGATCCTACTTATGCTCCTAAAGATGTAATTCAAACTGTAAATATTGGAACAGGAAAATCTGTATTAATTAAAGTACAAATTACCTTTCCTAATTTTAATAAAAGCTTTTTAGATATTCCTGCAGAAAGAAAAATATTTTTTCATAGAAATCTCTTTGATAGCACGTTAAGTAGGTGCATTGCTCAAATTACTGGTAAGTGGTGGTGGGAACAAGAATCAGCAGCTGACAGTGTGGTAAACATTCCGGTTGATTTTTTTATGTCTAGGTTAAACTGGAGAATTGATCAGTACCAACTGCATCTAGATGGCGTATTAGAATGGGCTAATGAGGTCTATAGATATGAAACTTATACCTATAGAGATAACAATATTATTAGACCTAATAAAAATAAAAAAGATATAGTAGAAAATTATGATGAGCTATATAATTTGTTTAAAGAAACCTCTGGTATTGTAAGAATAGAAGAAACAGTGTATAACTCATGTAATAATAGATAACATAATCACAGTGTACCTCCTCCCTAAGCAGTGTACTCTTTAATTATAACACATTTTGTACGCTTTGTACACCTATAAATAACGTTATATGCAATTATTTTTATCTATCATCTAGATTCTAAATTGTATAAATAGTTGTAGAAATCTTAACTAAATGTGAGAAGTTGATGGCAG
>FZLS01000069.1 GCA_900197625.1 Rhodobacteraceae bacterium Water-Bin34
ATCTGTTCCGCTCTTTGTTAATCTACCGTATTCAACACCATCAGCTTTAAGGATTGTATGATTTGTTCCATTATCTAATGTGATATTACCTTCTGAATTAACTATAAATGCACCTGATGTAATACCAAACGCGTTTGTTCCTGCTGTAATATTTTTTGCAGATGCATCGAATACAGCTTCGATTTCGTTAATAGCACCTACTAAATGAGATGCTGATGTGTCTAGGGTAACAGATCCGCTTGTATGAATATCATCATAGATTTCATTAATAGCGTCTAGAATAGAAGTTTTATCTGCTGTTTTAAGATCAGACATTTCTCTTCTAGATCCGCCAGATCCAGCATTACCTGAATTAAATATGTCTGCTTCGATTTCGTTAATAGCATCAACAACACTTGTATTGGTTGTATTAAGAGTTGTGAGTGAGCCATTTACATTAATGTCGTCTTGAATGTTATGAATAGCCGTTGTAATATCAGCATCAATATATGAGGTATCGCCAATCTCTGCATCAAGAACTCTTATAGCTGCTGAAAGATTGGTTGAGTCGGCAGCATCAACTGGGCCGCCTGTTCCAAACGCCATGTTACCAATCTGTGATTCGTGTTCGTTAATAGCATCTCTTACATTTTGAGCAGCAGTAGTAAGAGTATAATTTGCGTTTGCGCCTCTTAGTACTGTTTCAATTTCGTTAATAGCAGCAATTATGTTATTAGCATTTGTGCCCATAACATAACCAGTTCTTTGAGTTGTATCATCTCTTAGAACATTTTCTAATTCGTTAATCGCAGAAACTGCATCAGTTGTTACATTAGTATCTAATACTGCATGGTTACCAAGCTCAGTTCTTAGTTCTTCAATTGCTTCTTTAAAGAAGTCAGCCGATAATCCAGTGAATGATACACCAGTACCATCAACAAAAAGTTCACTATGCAATTCATTAATAGAATCTACAATAGAACTTGTGTCGTCTGTTAATAGATCAGACCTAGTTCGTTTAGTTCCACCCTCGGCGTTAAATAAATCTTCTTCTAATTCGTTGATAGCTTCTGTTAAATCTGATGAATTTGTATGAAGAGCAAGATCACCAACTTCTGTATGTAGTTGATTAAGTGCACCAGTAATTGTATTTGAACCAGAATCAATAGAAGTAATATTCTCATTACCGATTTGATCTTCATGTTCTCTTATTGCTGATGTTAAGTTCGATGCAGATGTTCCTAAATTAGAAGCGGTGACATCACCTACTTCATCGTGTAATTGTTCGAGTGCGCCAGTAATGGTATCATTGTTAGCATCAATACCGGTAATATCAACATTACCAATTTGATCTTCATGTTCTCTGATAGCAGTACTTACAGTAGAAGCAGATGTTCCCATTGCTACAGCCGTAATTGTTCCAAGTTCAGCATCATGTTCATTAATTGCTAGAACTAGGTCATTAGCAGCAGTTGTTAAACTCTCAACTGTACCAATGTCATCTTGTAATTCGTTAATTGCGGCAACAACATCTAATGAGAAAACCTTGATTGCGTTACCTGAAGCAGCCGGAGTATTTAGTTCGATGTAAGAACCGTAGGTAGAATCAACTGGAACTAAAGCTCCGTGATTAGCACCGGTAATTGTATCAGTAGATCCTAATGCTCTTATTAATGTACCGGCATTAAATGATCCGTTATATGTTTTTACTCTGATTACTCCACCAGAAACAGAATGTAGAGTACCATACCAAGTTGCATTGGCCTCAACAAGTGCCTGTGTGGCTTGAGAATCGCCTTGATAAATTGTAACACCTTCAGTATAATTAGTAAGAGTTGGCGAACCGGATTGAGTAATAGTTGCTCTAATATTTGCTACGTGGAATCCGTTAGCAGTCATATCTTGAGTTAGTTCACTATTATTCTTATATACTCTTACAATACCTACAGGATAAGATTCAGTAACGACTCGAATAACTTTAGCGTGAGCGATAGTATCTGGAGAACTTGTGCCTACTTTTAAATCTGCAGATGTGCTAAATGTTCCGGAAGAATCTCTTACTAAAATTTTACCAATAGAGGCTGATATAATAGTTCCAGACCAAGAAGGCGATCCAGTTGTTCCTTGATAAATAATAGCACCGGCAATATAAGAAGATGCAATTGATGAAACGCCTTCTAAAATAATGTATCCGCCAGTATTATCTACTGTATGCGCCGGACTTAATTCAAATCTTGCAGTCTTAGCCGGAGAAGAAGTGTCAGGACCAGCAAATAATGTATGGCCAGCACCAGCCGAATACACATAAGTCTTATCGGCCATGAGAGCATTGAGTTGCTCATTATCACCTAGATGCAGAGAAATCTCGTTAGACTTTTGCCTAAGAGATTCTAAGGTATCTGTTTTATAAATTCTAGTTTCTTTGTTAGCCATTATTTTCCACCAGTTAGTTTCTGTAACATTTTCTTGATTTCAGCAACATCGCTCTTAAGGTTATTTATATCCTCAGTCTGCTGCTCATCAAGTATTCGTTTATTTTCTGTCGCTTTAATTTGTATTCTTCGTGCGTTATACGCATCGTTGTTAGTATTTATAATCGCAGTGTTGGCAGTATCTCTGACTAAACTCGGATTATTCTCAACTTTTTGTTTCTTAGCAGGCATTCATATTCTCCATTAAGTAGCCGCGATAGCCCTAAAGTCTTTTACAGTAGGAGGCGTTGCAGAGTTTTTAGATTTTAAAATAATTTTAAAGGCCATTGATCCAAAACTACCAGTAGGATCAATTGCATATTTACTTTCTGCATATACGCTATTATCATCATTAGTTGGCAATACATCAGCTGGAGTCGCTGCAATCCAGGCCAGTGAATTAAAGTCAACATCCGATCCAGATGGTAATGTCTTATAATAAAAATCAATAGTTGAACCAGAAGGCCTGTTTGCTGAAAGATAAACATCTATTACGTCAGCTTCTTCTTGTAAATCAATTTTCTTTGTGATATACTTACACAACTCAGAACCACCGTATGCATTGGTTTCTGCAGTAGTATTATTATGACCGATTCTATTTTGAACAGTAGTTACTGATAATCTATTAGCATCTATCGTTGGAGACAAGTGACTCTTAGTCGAAGATAAAACAGCTTTTAATGTAAATGTTTTAGCACCACTGTTTTCGTTCGCAGAAGATGATATCACTTTAGGAGTATCGAAGAACTGATTCATATTAGGTAATATCTCAATTATATTATTTGTTGCATATGGAGTTTCTGCTCCGTCAATAGACTTTTGAGAAGTCGAAGTAAGATAAAATCTAATATCAGTATTAGGAACAGTTGTCATTCCAGCAACCAAATGACATAAATCATAGTGCCTATTTTCAGTAGCGGTTATTGATGAACCACCGCCTGCTCCAGTTGAGCTTGCGGTATCACTATTTTTTGCTGTAATAGTATAACTGTCATGTGTGATATTTGCTATGGTATGTGTTCCATTAATATTAGCTGCGGTAATACCGTTAAACGCAGCCGCACCAGCTATAATAACACTAGAGCCGGTTCCGTGCATTCCGTGATTTCGATGTCTAACAGTCATAACTCCAGAGTTATTAACAGTTGAAATACTATCTGGAAGCAAAGTTTTTACTGGTATAATATCATTCACAAAAGTTACTTCTTTATCTACAGTACCAAACTCAGCTCTCTTAAGAGTAAACTTAAGATCTTTACTTTGATCTGGAGTCCAAGTTGAAGCATTCTGAGAAGTAAAGAACGAACCACCATGTGGCTGTTTATTAATTCTATGAGCTGTATTAGTGACATCAAACCCACCCATTTCAGCGACCCATGCCACATACTCATCGCAATCCGATTGGATAACAATCGCGTATTCTTGGTCTTGCATTAGATATACTGGATTTTCAAATGTAAAGGTTGTCGCACTAGCAGCTGTTGCCGAAACGTTAACACTTCCTGGATATAATTCAACCTCAGTTCCAGGAACAACGTTTTGAGTAGGAGTTCCGTTTTCAGTTGTAACAATACTCACTGCGACTGGAATTTCTACATCATCAGAACCACCTTCGGTTTTAATCTGATATTTAGATTGGAAATATAAATCAATACCAGTTGCAAATATACCACCAGACTTTTCAATTAAAATTGTTTGTGCTAATGGATCTGACCAAGTAGTGGCTTCTCTTCTAAACGTTTCACTAATAACTCTCGCGTCGTTCAATCGAGTTGTTTCTAGTCTTGGAACTTTAGTACTAATGATAGTTCTTTCAGTAGATTCAATTGAACCTTGTGCATGAAACATCGTTTCTGCAGATGTGATTTCTGTTTGTGTATCATTTGTAGTAGAATCTGAAAGCCTAAACTCTTTAGTTCCACTTTTAAATTTAACTGAATCGTTCCTAGGAATAATAAATTCACCAGTAATCTGTCCCTTATTATTTGTAGATAATGTACCACCACCGCCTGGGTGAGATGTAACACCAGGGTATTCAACAACAGCAGTTTGATCTGACCATTCTACGTAATTAGCTTCTTTACAATAAGCAGTAACATTAACGTCATTAAAGAATGCATACACTTTAGTATTAGGTTTCATTCTACTTGCTTTAAAGTAAATTTTTCTTGATCTCATGAAAGGTATAAAGTTAACTTCTACAATTCTGTTTCCGGTTTCACGCGTTACAGTGTCAAAGGCAACATCGGTTCTTAAGCCGGTTCTTGATTGGTTTGAAGTTACTGTAGTAGTAGTCAGAGTTGTTTGTCTAGATCTTCTTGGTTCTATACCTCTCCACCATCTTCCGAACCTATCACCAAATACACTATTTCTTCCAGCTCCTCTATTAGTGATCTCAGTTTCTACTTGTCTTCCTGACCAGTTAGTTTCCCACTCGTTCCATACCGTACCTAAAATTCCTTCTTCTCTTGCTCTAGTTACAAACTGATCATACTGTCCATCGTCGTCTATAACAACATCTGGTCTTACATCAGTTTCTTTCCACTCGTCAGACTCCGGAGATAACTGGACTCGTCCTCCCCAGCTAAATACGTTATATGGATTTACGTTAATCGCAACTGAAGCATAAGGCTGAACTGTGTGATCAACGTGTGTATATGGCATTGTCCACAATGATGCAGTCTTTGTAGCAGTATTAGTTACACCTGAAGTTTTAGTTATTAGGTTAACATTTTTAGCCGGACATTCTGGTCTTAATAACCCGTTCTCTTTATCGATTGATTCACTACATTCTTCATGGGCCATATCAGCAACTTGCTGATCTTTAAACGAATCTACTAAAATTCCGTTTTTAAATCTTGTAAGACCCGCACCGTCTACCATATGAACATCAGCTGCTGATTGCTCTAGTAAAGACAGCGAAGTATAGTATTCTAAATTTTTAATTCTTTTATCAAGCTTGCCAATATCTTTCATTGTGTATCTTCTGTTATCCTGTATTTCTGGGATAACGTCGGCCAATGTAAATACGTATGGTTTAAGTTTTAACTGATACAGTGTTAAACCGTCTTCTCTATCAGCAGGTGGTTGTGGATATTCTGAAGGAACACCTTTAATAATTTCAAACTCACCATCTCTTTTTATTATTAGCTTATCAACTCTAGGCAAATAGTAATTGATGTCTGCAGTTAATGCATGACCCGGCTTAGGAGCTCCACACAAACTTGCACCAGTACTTGTAAAGTCATTTGCAACATCAGACTTTCTAGATCTAAAATCAATACAGTCTCTTAATTGTAGGTTACCGCTAGTTGCTGAAAATGTAGGAATTTGTGCATAATCTGAAGTAGGATATGAATCGACGCAGAAATAATCTCCCGCACCGTGATCATAATACTTAAATGTTACTACCATATTTCCAGTAGGTAAAGTTGCAGTACCCGCATTCTTAATTATTTTTCCTTCATCATAAAAATTATCACGCTGTCCGTTATCTAATGTAAAGCTATCTTTATGATCTACTGAAGGACTTGCACTATCCATTATAGAAACAATTTCTATGATATCTGCTTTATCTAAATCATACGAAGCTGCATCTCCATTTGTGACATTTATAGTTTTAGCTAAAGTTGTATTTGTTTTTGTTTTTGGCGCAATAGTCTTTTTAATTGTAGCAATCACATTACATGCAACATTATTACCAACACCAATTCCATTAGAGAATGTAACACCAGTTGTACCATTACCGCCGGCAGTTATATTACCGCTTACATTCGTTTTAATGTCGGCCCCTGTAGGAGCAATAATGATATCGTTAACATCTTCAAACAATCCGACAGCAGTTGTTATAGCCAACGTTCCAGTTCCACTCGTACTTGCCTGAAAAATCCTTTTAATTAAATATGTAGTATCTCTACTTGGATCGGCTAATGTTTTAATAGCAGATTGTGGAAGTTCGAAAACGCTCGTGTTATTACCAACAGCAAATCTAGTACCATCGTTTGCTGGAACAAAGTTACCAACAAAACCATACGTGGACTGAGCTACGTTATCAACAGCGCTGAAGTTTCCGGAAGACATAACGATATCAAAAAGGTATAATCTGACATGATCAGAAAATGATTCCATGCCACGAACTCTTGCGGTACCAACTGAAGCACCTGCGGCTTTCAAAGTAATTGGAGTAAAGTTTTCTAAATCTGGAACTCCTCTTAATCCTGTCTTTGATAACTTAACATAGTTACCAATATTAATTTGCGTATTAGATTCGTTTATAAAACCTGTAGCATCAGCACCTCGAGGCTTATCTACTTCAACATATGTTGTTCCAACTTTATGATTTCTATAACCTTGAACATATGCTGTTGATGGCTCAATACCTAGTGCGATTTTATCTGCGCTACCGCCATCTGATTGTGCATACTTACCAAAGTTATTGTTAGCATTTAAGTGTTCTAAGATTTCTAACTCAAAAGGCTTAACTACGTAATCACCAGATTCGTCATGGGTTCTTTGAGCAAGTCTTAAAGTAAGACCAGTATCTGCAGTCTTATCTGTTTTATCTACATTAATTTCACCATTGCTTATTGTAACTAAAGTGATATAATCATCAACAGTTCTATTTGCAATATCAATAGGTTCCTTAATTAAGGTTGTTGATATTTGATATCTATTTGCGCCAGGAGCCGAAGTGTTTGGAACACCTTGAGCATTATCAACTAATGTTCCGTCGGTCGAAGAAGTCACTATATTCTCAGCGACTTGTAAACCAATGATATAAGAAGGGTTGTTCGTATACTTATCAAGTATAAGCGTTGAAGCACCAACATACACAAAACATCCAGCAATAAAATATACACCTTCAGCAATAGATACTGCAGATCCCGTTCCTACTGCATTTGAAATAGATGAAGCGGTATTCGCGCCATCGGTGTTTGTACCACCACCAACCATACCGAATTTTGGAGTATCGGCATTAGAGCTAAATACTTCTCCTGCAACAAATTTATCGACCGAGTTGGTTGATCCACCAGACTTTTGATATTTAATATAAAGAGTATCTGCATCAGAGCCAGCCGCTGCAACTACATCTAGAACCAAAGCAGTAACCTGATTACCAGAATTTCCAGTTCCTGTGATTATTTTACCTTTAAAATTGGCTAATCCTGAAGTTGCGCTTGCATAAGTCGTACCGCTATGGGTAAATGATGGCTCTAGCTTTATATAATCATACTCAACATTAAGCGACAACTCTCCATTTACAACTCGTGATCCATCTTTAAAAGCATATTGACCATGTCTATCAATCTGAGCCTGCAACATAGTTTGCATTTGAGTAAGCTCTCTTGCCTGTACCGCATACCCTGGACGAAATAAAATCCTATGGTAGTTTTTAGTTTCAACTGTTTCACCACTATAATCTCTAAAGTAGTCATCAAAGTATGGCGTTTCGTTATAAGCTTTTATATTGGTAGTTGTCATATGTTCTCTCTTTTAACTAATATTTATATTAGAATTCAATAATAATTTTTATGTCTTCAATCTGTGATGCTGTTCTGTCAATAGGATTTCTGTTTTCTAGGAAGATAACATCTCCACTATGGATATCAACTTCTGGGTTAATTAAGAATTGTGAACTAGAAGACTTAGGAGTACCTTGTGCTCCAGATGTTGCACCAGCCACCGCAGTTCCTGTAACAAAGTTTCCATAACCTGTTTTTGAATTTTGGTTGTAATACACATAACCGGTTCCTGCATCAACCTCAACGACAAATGCTTGAGCGAGGTTAGCCCCTGTTCCTTGGGTAATTAGTTCATCAACTTGAAAAGCTGATGTAGTTGATTGGAAACTTAAAGCTCCTGTTGCTTTTAAAGTTGTTGCTGTAGAAACTGTAGATGTTCCAAAATTAAACGGATTCTTAACAAGTGTGATTTGTCTAAAGTCATTTCCAACAGTTAAATCACCACCACCAGTTCCATCTAGCAATGTGTTCACAGCAGAAAAGAAACCACCTAGTTCTTTTACAGGGTCAGTTCCATGTCCGTTTTCCGGAGAAATAACTGCTCGAGCTGTGGCATCAGAACCGCCTCCACCAGAGATTACAACGTGTGCTGTTGAATAATCTGTGCCCTTAGCAGTAACGGTAAGACCGGTCACAACTGTACCGGTTCTCACTGCAGTAGCAGTAGCTCCAGTTCCAGCACCAGTAATAAACACTGTTGGGTTAGAACTATATCCAGTACCACCAGCCGTTACTTCGAATCTTTCAATACCTGCAGCTGTAGCAGAATCCCTAGAAGCTTTTTGGTTTAGATACTGTGCATAGTCACCTTCAGATAAAGCAGTCTCAGCAGCGTCATCATCAGCAAAGGATTCAACATTAATAGTTTTAACAGGCATGTATGAAGTTGTAAGGAATTTTTCTGCATCAGCGACGGCAACCGTGTACATATATTTCCAAATATAAAGATCAGACTCTGCTGTTGGAGCAGTTAATGTTTGTGTTGGCTCTTGAGTTGAACCAGTTCCAGGAGTGTATATACATTTATATACCTTAAACTCTGAAGTAATAACATAAAAAGCTTTATCAAAGATATCCGGATCGTTAGAATCCCACGCAACATAACTTGTACCAGTTGTCCAAGTATGTCTAGGAATAACATGCGATACATCTCCAGCAGCTAGCTTCTTCAGTGCAAAGATATTTTCTCTAGCTTCAACTAAAGAATCAATTGTATCGTATGGGGTGAATGGAGTTGTGTCTGTTGTGTCAGAAGTTGAATTAGACCAAGCGTCAGATTTACCGATCGCTACAAACACGCTTGCGCTTGCTATGTCTTCTTTGAAATTTTCTGCATTCAACGTTCTGAATTTAGAAGTTACTATTGCCGTCATTTTTATTTCCTATTAATTTGTGTGAATAAAAGAATTCACGTTATATTTATTTATATCACTTATAGAAGTACTTTGTAATTCTACACTACCTAATATCTCTAAAGTTTCGTTAAAATCGTAAAGCATATTATTTTCTAATATGTTAGTTTTTTGACTATAGTAGTCATTTGATTGGATGGTCCTATATCCTGCAGGAACTACTGTTACATCATAACCTCCCATAGCTTTATCACTGGTGGGAGTAGTCTCGGTTACAGTCCAATTTTGTCCAGAAGTTAATACACCTTTCTGTAAAAGATTACCATTATATAATTGTCTTCCTCTTACAGATTGGTTGGTTTGTACTGGATTTGTTACTTTATTAAATACTGGATCTACGTCAGTATGGTTTAACTCCAATATTCTAGTAATTTTATCTGACTTAACCCTAGCTTCATTTTTAGCCCTAGAAGCAATATACACTTGAGGTATTATCACATATCCAAAACCTGGATTAGTGATTGAAGCTGATGCAATTTCTGATGGAACTAACTGAACTCTTGCGGTTGCATTACCAACAATTGCTATATTAGGAACCTCAGTAAATCCAGATCCAGGATTAACAACATCTATATGTGACACTTTACCGTGTTCAATATAAGATATTGCTGTAGCATTAGAACCGCCACCTCCAGTTATTGATACTGCAGGTGGAGATGTATATCCGGATCCGCTATTGATAACTTCAATACGATGTACTGAAGTAGCTTGAAGAATATATTTACCGGTTGCAGTAACATTAGTAGATAAAGGTACACCAAGATTATCAACTGAAGTAGGAGCATCAAAGCTAATTAACGGAGGCGTTGAATATTTCTTAGTAGTGTCTGGTGTAACTGTAATATTCGCAATCTTAGATAAGTTTGGATTTGCAGCTACATTGGCAAAGGCTGATGAATAGTTTGCGCCAGTAGCAGTAACAGTTGCACTATTAATTTTTCCATCTGAATCTATAGTACAAGTGACAGTAGCTTGAGTTATTGTTTGACCTGTAGTAGCAACACCGTTAACCACAACTGTTGGTGCAGATGTATACCCGAACCCAGCCTCAGCAATTTCAACTGCAGTAACTTTACCGGCATTACTTCCGGATTGCGGAACAGTTAAAGATAATCTTCCAGATTTATGAACATCAACACTAGTAGCCGGTAAAAACAATGAAGCGAACATTTCAACAATTAAAGGAATATCCTCAAGTCCAATAACACCAGGCTGTAAATCTGGCATAGACGAATATGTAAATCTGTTTGTTCTTCCATAACCAAAGAAACTTTCTCCAGTTAATTGATTGTGCTTAGGCCCACCGACGTATCTTAGTTCTCTTAAAAGTTTTTGATCATCTCCTAACTCATCACGAGTTAAGAACAATTGGATTAGGATCTCAGCAAAATATTTAAATCCAGCTGGATGTACAAGTCTATTATAGAAATAATCCCATGATGACAAGTTTTGACCTGTACGTATTAAATAAGAAAACTTTTGATATCTTAAACTGTCTTGAACTTTAATTGTATCTGATAAGAAACCTTTTTTATCTAAATAGATACCTCCTTTAGGAAGAGCTGGATTTACTTCCCAGTTTCCGGAAGAAGGAATGAGTGTACTATCCCACGGATATTCAACCTCAACTTCGTCATCAAATAATAACCTAAAAAATACTTCAATAGAATCTGACGAACCACGGATTTTATAATAATCTGTAATTGCTTTATACAAGTTTCTTTTATTAACTTGGATAGAACGTGGAACAACAGCCGCAATTTCTTTTTGGATTAATTCCAAATAAGCTGCGGCTGTGCTATCGATATCCATAGACTCTTCAATTGTATTAAGAGCATATGAAGCACCAGGGCCAGCCCAATATTTTATTGGGGTAGTAAGAGTTGCTGTCTGTGTATTGTAATTGACATAACCACTACTAGTCGGATGTCCGAAACTAACAGTAAAAGTTTTACCAATATCAGATGTTGATTGCGATAGAGAACCAGGCAAATTATTGCCATTGGTTATATTAACATTAGATGCAGTAAGCACATATGTTACAATATCTCCATCACTATCAGTTAAAGTTAGTGTGGAGTTAGCTCCATCATCATCTGTAAAAAAGTGATCGTTTTCATTTCTTGGATCACTAACTCTGAAAACTGCTTTATTATCTAACACAACATCAGTGTATGTTTCTGTCTGTTGATATACGAACTCTTCTAAGTTCATAAATTTATAATAAGCTTCTAATAATAATTGTAATCCACCCGAGTTTTCTAATATCTCAGATGGGATTAGTTCTTCTGTTCTTAGATTTTCTTTGGTCTTACTTTTAGAAGACGCAACAGATTGAATATATCCAGGTGAGGATATATCTGAAGAGAAGAGTGTATTATTTGTTTTATGAGTTCCAGCCATCTTATCTTAGCCTTGCGGTCGTTGAATAATCTATTGTACCAGAAGATCCTGCCACTGATATTGTATCAATGCTTGGAGTAATCTGAACTCTTAAAGGATCAATTGCAATAAGCTGATCTCTCTTTGGAGCAAGGTCTAATGAGTTAGGTACAACTGTAATTCTAATTGTATCTACAGAATCATTATCAGGTATAAAGTTGTTTAATGCAATTGTTCCACTCTGAACATCAATAGTTCCAGCATTGTTAATCACTGTAACATTTTCTCCATTCACGACTTTATAAACCATAACCTGTCTATTA
This sequence comes from Rhodobacteraceae bacterium Water-Bin34, assembly GCA_900197625.1. Lineage (GTDB taxonomy): Bacteria > Pseudomonadota > Alphaproteobacteria > Rhodobacterales > Rhodobacteraceae > Amylibacter. The sequence goes on from FZLS01000069.1 coordinate 12,090, forward strand.
GTAGATCCTGTAATTGGAATATCACCAAAGTAAACTTCTTCTCCAGCATATTTCCACATTGTTGAAGAAATAATAAAGTTAGTAGAAGAACCTGAACTAAAGAATGGTGATGTGAATTGTAAATTAAAGTTATTATCTTTATTTGATGCAGCCTTATTAGGAGTAATCGTCATAAACATATATGGACGTACGTTACTATTCTGTATAGAAGGATCTGCATTATCAATCGCTTTAAGTAATTGTGAGTGTCTAAATACACCATCAAATTTATTAAGCTCGTTGAAATTGTAATCTGAAACTGTGTCTCTTACAACAGCAGTTAATTCGACCGGAGATCTATCAGTTAAGTTAGGATTATATTTAAATGATACGTCGAGATCAAGATATGTAAAGTTAGGATCAACAATCACAGGAGTAATAGATACAACGCTTTTACCCTTTAAGATGCTGCTCATAATCTCTGTTTTTTCTGTTGCAGTTAAAGTCTCGTTCACAAGAGGTTTAATAGAAATATAAATTGAACCATAATCAGGCGGATCATTATCTTCACCACCCCATGTTGAGATCGAATTAATATTAGTAAATTCTTTCTGAATAATTGCTCTATAGTCATCGGATGTTACTGCTCTATTCTGAGAAGTAAAAGTAAGAGGAGCATTAAATCGAATTGATTCGTTTGTTTCTTTGACTGTACCACCGTCTGATTTTGACAATGTTGTAATAGCAATATTACTATATCCGCCAATGTTATCGACCATAGTAAATAAGTTTGCGCCATTTGAATCAGGACCATTAGTAAATAGATAGTCAAGCGTGACAATATTATTGTTCAGTGGTTTCTTACCAGTTACACCATCTCCAAAATATACTTCAAAATATTCATTTGAGTTTTCTTGTAGATAATATACACGGCTAGATGAGTCAACATTAATCAGTGATTCAAACTTAGTATAGTTATCGTACGACGTAGATAATTCATTTGCCTGTACAAGAACTCTTAATGTGGAAGTGTCAGCATCATCATCTGATATCTGATACTTCTGATTTTCTATATCGTTGTCTACTCTGTATAAAAGCTTCTTTCTTGTTCCTTCTGCAATTGTTACATTCGAAAATATATATTTGTTGGCAACGGTTTCTCCAAGTACTGCGGACTGTTCATTAAGTACGATATATCGATAGTTTCTACCATCAACTTGAGTAGTTAGCTTTGTTCCTCTAGTAAGAGTTAACGATGCAGGTTTATTACCTTGCTCATTAGTGACATCAACAGTAATTGTAACCCGGGCTCTTGGTGCTAAGACTGATCTTGGCACATAACCTAATAGCTTTGCACGTGATACAATGTTACCACGGATTTGTGCAGAATCTAAGAATGCTTCATTAAGGGCAAAGTGAGCAGCCATCGCAT